>NZ_CAWNXG010000005.1:2441-185415 GCF_963878145.1 Photorhabdus sp. S10-54
TTATTGGTTATTTTTTATTTAATTCATTGTTTTATATTAATATTTTAATTATAAGGATATTCGCTGCCGGGATATGCTGGAATGGGTGCCCCAATTGGTGGAACTCCTGAATGCAGGGTATAATACAGCCGAGCAGCGCAATGTAGTGTTACGCTATATTTTACTGAATGGACATACGCTGGATCTCTCCCAATTTGTCCATCAACTGATTGAACAATCTCCGGAGCATGAAACGATGTTGATGACTATTGCAGAACAGCTTGAACAAAAAGGGCTTGAGCGAGGCCGAGAGGAAGGTATTGAACTAGGCCGAGAGAAAGGTAAAGTGGAAACGGCTCAAGCCTTATTACGGCATGGCGTCAGCCTGGATATTATTGTCACCAGTACCGGACTGAGCCGGGATAAAATTGAAGCGTTAAAGCATTAAATTAATCTTCTCTTCATACAGCAAAATGCCGATATTCAAAATCGGCATTTTTGTTCTTATTTATACCCTATGGATTTCAAGATGCATCGCGGCGGCAAGGGAGTGAATCCCCGGGAGCATAGATAACTCTGCGACCGGGGTGAGTGAGTACAGCCAACAAAGAGGCAACCTGAAAGATAACGGGTATAAATCCTTGAATTAATGAAGGGCTTATGGTTGCTCCCCTTGTGTTTCATTTATCCTTCAAAAAAGCAAACCATAGGCTCAACACGATCTTCTCTATTCACTCTTTTGATCATCAATTAATCGATGAAAGAAAAATAGCCAAATAACCTCATCCCTGATATTCCTAAAACCAAATAAAATCGCGCCAATACCTAAAATGGTTAACCTCTGCCATACCAACTAATAATTACCCTTCATTATTAATTAATATTCCCTCCAAAGATTCATTGCTTATAATCATTCCGCTTTATTAAATGCGAACTAAATAATCGCGAAATAAACTTTTTCAGCATAAATAATAACCGCCACAAGGCTGGTTGCTGCGGTAGCTATACCCATAATTCATGACTAATAAAAATAGTTAGCCAGGGAAATACGGCAATCCCAGTTTTTATTGGTCGTTTCTCACCGAAAAAAACCAGCGCAACGCCACAAGCAACACACATTTAATCGTCTGCCCTGAACAATTGAGCTCTATTCTAACTTTTTGCTCTTCTNCGGATTGTATTAATCAATTTCTTATGATCGAATTCAATATAATAACAATTATTTATCTGTTGATTGGCCGATTACCGATAAATAAAATTAAATCACCTAACAAAAAACAAGCAATAGAAAATGCTAATACATAAAATCACCAATACTGACTATATCAATTAATATCTATCATTATCATTAATTAATATTCCCCCCAAAGATTCATTGCTTATAATTATTCCGCTTTATTAAATGCGAACTAAATAATCGCGAAATAAACTTTTTCAGCATAAATAATAACCGCCACAAGGCTGGTTGCTGCGGTAGCTATACCCATAATTCATGACTAATAAAAATAGTTAGCCAGGGAAATACGGCAATCCCAGTTTTTATTGGTCGTTTCTCACCGAAAAAAACCAGCGCAACGCCACAAGCAACACACATTTAATCGTCTGCCCTGAACAATTGAGCTCTATTCTAACTTTTTGCTCTTCTTTCTTATTCATATTAACCTCAACTAACATCTGTTAAATATGCATAAAACTATCAATCGAAGTCTAAAAAGTCACACTTCAGGTGGAGAAAACATTAAAACAATAAACCTCGATACTATATTCCCTATAGAGGAACTGTACCATCGCGGCAAATACTTCTGACCGTCATGAAAACCTCCGAGGCAGGTGAACATACTTGATTTCCCCAGGAATAAGCTCTATTTCGTAATGCTTCCAATGATCTCGGATGTGGGTAGTCACGAGTCTCCGTGATATAGCAAGCCATTGCTTGAAGTTCCATTTCTAGAGTAGATGTAATATCTACCCATGTATCAGGAATGAACGTTCGAGGGTAAGCCCATTCCGTACTACTTGCAGTGTCAAAGGCAAAAACTGCTTTTATATACTCCTCAATGGGCCTTACTGCAACCAAAGTGGCTTTAAATAGAAGTTCATGATCATAATTTATATCACCACCATATTGGCAATAAATGATTGTCGGGCGTATTTCTTTGATTATTTCCTCCAATGGCCGGATAATTTCAATGAGATTAAATTGATCTAACCGCTGATCAGGAAAATTCAAATAACGGATATCTGTTACTCCCAATTTATTAGCTGCATTTTGTGCAAAAGAATACATATCAATCTCTTGGTCAGTGTAACGTAATGATACCCCTTCACAAAAAATCACACTTGTTACTGAAATACCCATTTTACGATACAGAGCAACTGTTCCTCCACATCCTAGAATCTCATCATCAGGGTGTGCTGCAATAACAAGAACTCTAATATTTTTATTGACTAATTTCACAGAAAAAATTCCTTGGGAAATTTGAATGGTAATATTTATAAATTAATAATTTTTTATTTTGTTACCGATTAATCAGATTTACCTATTCTTAAATTAATATTTCATTAATCTAATTCATATCATAGACTATACAAAATAGATATATTCATATTCAAATAGGCCATATATGATGTAACATTTGACATTAACAATCAGTATTAAGAAAACTATGTAAAAGCAAGGTTTAGCCCTCTATTCATACAGATAAGAGTATCCTAATAGGATATTTTCAGATCACCGATGTAGAAAATAACAGGATTTCATTTGGTAATAAATATATTACCTTAACGAGTTATTTATAGGAGTCTAAATATTTTATTTCCTTATCAAAAACACGTTCCAAAGAGATTATAAGTTCATTAATACTACCTTCAAACTGCAAACCAAATTTAGTCATATTTTTCTGTACTCAATTCCATCCTGATAGTATTTCGTCTCCATTCTCTGGTGTTGTCTTGCTCCTGAAATGACGCTCTCTCGCCATGAGAATCCCTCTAAAACAACCATAAAATTTTCTAAATATGTAATGATTTTTTAAAAGTAATTTATCAAATTTATTTTCCTTCATATATAAAATCTGTTTCTTCGCATGATTAAAAACAATAATATATTCTTTCATATAATCCTTACTCAAAAGATAAGGAATTATCATTGAATTATTTATTTTATACCCCGTTCTAGATAGATAAAAACCGTTGATTTTAAATTTATCTCTGTTATGCAAGTCTGAAATAAATGAAAGAATGGTTTCATTATCATAAGGGTCCCACATTAGCAATTTATTTATCCCAACCCGTTTAGACACAACATATTTGGTATGATCAAATTTCTGATAATAGTCCAATTCATTTGAAAAAAATATGAATTAGATTCTAAAATAAAAAGTTCATTTAATGGAATTTCATTTAATTCTTGTAGATAATATACAGTTGTATCTATATGAAAAAACTCTTTTAAAAACATAAAAAATATATGTGGCGCAGCACTTCCAGAAAATATTTCTGTAGGCAAATGATAAGAAATATCTACGTTAAAAGTATGAAGTTCATCAGTACATATATTGTGATATTCCATCCAATAAACAAGTGCATTAAAGAAACAATCGTATGGACCTAAGTGTTCAAAATAATTACCTATAAAATCAATATGCTTACTCATCTATCCACCCTGAATCTTCATTTCATTCTGCTAAGTTAATATACACTTGATCGTATAATCTCCCCATTATATGACGATCAAAAGTTGCTCCGCGCTTTCTGGCATTTTCTCCCATTTTCATACGCAGAATCTCATCTTGAATAAGAAGTTGACAAAAATCTCTTGCCTGTTTATATCCAGTACATAAAAAACCAGTTTCTCCATGAATAATCTGTTCTGAATTTCCCCCTTTTTTTTCAGCAATAATTGGAATACCTGAAACCATCGCTTCTGAAATTACATTAGCAAACCCTTCTAAACTATCATCAGGTGTAAGATAAAGGAATATATCACATATAGAAAGCATTTCTCTTATTCTACTTCCAGGCCAAATATTAATCATATTTTGCGCTTGGCAGATCATTATTTCTTCATTTAATTTATCAATAAGAATAGGATCACCATCACCAACTATAATAAAAGTTGCATCTAGATTGAAATCGACTAAATTAGCTATATAGTTTTTTGGTATCTTATTTTCATAAATAGTACTATGTCGCCCAATAATAATTCCTTCCGTTTTTTGTCTATTTAAAATAAATTGTTGCACATCAATATAACTTTTAATCACAATTCTTCTGTTTCTTCCGATATGCTCCTGAAATCTGTCAATAAAATCGCTTCCTGAAACATAAACATCTGCTTGAATATCTTCAACTGGCGCAGGATCTTGTACTGTTACAATAACATGACAGTTATGAGGTATCCGGCTCTTAGGTATCATCTTAAATCCGGGCCACCAATGGTAATGAATAATATCAGGTAACTCCTCTATGATTATTTTGATAAGATTTCTTTGTGCGTAATCTATGAATTTAATCTGTAACTCCTCAAGCTCAGATTCATACTGGTTTAAAGTACTAACCACTATATATTCAAAGCATAACGATGTAGATCTTATGATATTAATGAGAGCTCGTTGAGCCCCTCCAACCTTCATATGTTGTATTAAATGTAGTATTTTCAATTTTTTAGGTAAAATTTTTTCTTCTTTCTTCATTACAATTCACCTTTTTATCTAATCATCTTATAATAAGTTCTCTTAGATTTTTCCACTTCTGTTCGAAAGCCATTTTCTAAAGATAAACAAAATCCCTCCAAACTAATTTCTCCAAACGTAAATTCTTTATAGATGACAGGGACAATTGTTGGATATTTTTTCATAAAATATTCAAAATTCTTATTAATATCTCTTATCCTGTCATTTCCAACTATATGCTCCAGATGATATACTACCGCGTCAGATCTATATTTATAACGATTACCATGTAAAGCTAAACGATACCCTAACTCAACATCTTCTATTCCCCATCCTATAAAGCCTTCATCAAATCCACCGACTTCTACTAGATCACTTTTCCGTGCTGAAACATTACGTGCTACAAAGCAAATCCACCTAGCCTGATCATTCTTTTGATATTCACTATCAAACAATCGTAACGTTTGTTTTCCATAGAAATCTCTGCGAGCTTGTTTCAATAACCCTTCCATATCTCCATGTAATGCCCTAACAAGAGAATACCTTACTGAATCTCTCATGAGATTGGACCAATACACATTATAACGATCACCTACAACAACTAAGCTCTCTTCATTACGATGCTCATAAATATGTGCTCTAACAAATGTAGAATTCACGATTACATCATCATCTGTAAGAATGATAACTTCACCTTTTGCAGCATGGATACCAACGTTTCTAGCGACAGCAATTCCTTGATGTACCGTTTTTATATATTGAATTGCCAGATAATTTGCAAACTTATCTATTATTACGCGTAAGTCAATATCAGAGCCATCATCAATAATAATGACCTCAAATGGGACCTCAGTTGGTTCTTGATTTACAAGGGACTGTAACGTAATTTCCAGACGCTCTGGCTTATTCCTCGTAATAATAAGAACACTTGCATATATTTGATACATTATACATCCCTCCTTTCTCAACTACCTGTGCTGGAATATGATTTTAATCCCAATCGCCAAATTATCCTTGATAGAATTAAGAAAAAAATCGAAATGAAAACTGACATTATCCCTAATTCCCATCCAATATTTCCAATTAACGCCATAGCAGCAGGATTCGCAATTAATGCCAGAGGAACTATTATCTTAAAAATAAAACCAAACCCTCCATTAAAGATATCAATAGGAAAACGAGCAATAATAATATTATTTAAAAACAAGGAATCTCGGTGTTCATTACCAGGCCACCAAAACGAAGTAACAGTCCAAATAAACCAGATACTGTAATACGTTATCATTCCAGTCAGTAACAGCAAAATATATAGAAGTAAATCGATAAAATGAAAACTCACTGAAGCAGAATAATATCCATACACGACAATAAATACACCGCTGATTGTGTTTGTTAATTGTGGAAAATCAATTCTCCTAAAAGATGCATAAAATTGAGAATCAATTGGCTTGGTCAGATAAGTATCAAGTTTTCCTTCTATAATATCATCCTGGAGCTCCCCCATATTGTTTATCAATAATCCCATCATCACAGAATCAATAATAACGTAGGTACCCAGTAATATAATTATATCTTCCCATGACCAACCTACAATACTATCAACATGTCCATAAATGGCTTTAAAAAGAATAATAGGAACTGAAATCCATAATAATGACGAAAAGACGGCAGCCACAAAATTAGGACGAAATTCCATATCTTGTTGCAGACTTAACACAAGAATCTTTTTCATCAGCTTTAAATATCGAAACATATTACCCTCCTACCTCTACATACTTTTTCAATCCTTGCTTCCAAACTATTCTTCCTAAAAATAAGAATATAAGACACCAAATAGCCTGTGTAAATAATCCGAATATCACATTAATTTCATCCATATCAGTAAGTAATACTCTTAGTGGGAAGTATGCAAGATATGGAAAAGGAGTTTTATCAATGATTGTAACAATATGTGAGGGCAGAATATCTATTGGGAAAAATATTCCAGCCAAACTCATAATAATTATTTCCTTCACAAACAAAATCATATCTGCTTTTTGAGTCCAAAAGACATAGCAACCAATCGTCCAAGATACTAAGAACCACAATATACAAGACAAGATAATAGACAAAAAACCAGAAAATAGATTATAAATAGATATTTGGAAATCAAAATAACTTCCAAATATAACCGTCAACAATACGAGTGGAACAACGCCTAAAATAATATTAACCAATCGATCCCCAATCATTTCCCAAAAATAATAAAGTTGCACATCTACAGGCTTTAGTAATAATGTACTAAGGTTTCCTTCGTGAACTTGTTCATGCAACTTCCAATCAATTGCATACCATACAAAATAATTAATAAGCCTGGCACCGATAAAATACATAACCAGCTCAGAAAATGTATATCCTTCTAATGTGTCACCATTTTCATAAATAGCCTTCCACAAGAAAATCATTGCAATAGCTGGAATTAACGCTTCAATAATCATATAAAATACACTAAAACGATATTCAATACCCTTTTGACAAGTGATATAAAAAACCTGTAAATATTTTTTTATCGACAATTTATTAACCATATAGACCTCCATCTCAATTCTTGAGGTTTTTTATTTTCATTCTTCTTTCGAATACACCTTAGCAATGATATCTTCCATTGATAACTCTTCTACATTCAGATCTTCAACTAAGAATTTTTCCAGAATATTTGCTACTGTTTGTGACACCCTTTCACGATCAATTCTCAGTGTAACTTCTAAATCCTCCTGATTCGTAATTTCACCGAATAGTTCAAGCTCTCCATTAGTGACCGAGCTCTTTAATTTCATCTTTATATATTTATAGCGACTAAATGCATTAATGATATCAATCGTTTTCCCATCATAGATAATATTTCCCTGATGAAGAATAATCAATCTATCACACAATTCTTTTATATCTTCAAGATAATGACTCGTTAACAAGATCGTCGCCTGGTAGGTCTTATTATACTCCCGTAAAAAAGATCTAATATTTTTTTGCGCAAAAATATCTAAACCAATTGTTGGTTCGTCCATAAACATAATTTCCGGATTATGCAATGTTGCACCAATTAATTCCATTTTCATCCTTTCTCCTAACGATAGTTTTCTCGTTTGTATTTTTAGCAATTCTGTAACATCCAATAATTCTGAAAGTTTATTTACTCTGTTATTAAAATCATTTGTAGAAATATTATAGATATCTTTAATCAGACCAAAATAGTCCATAGGCGGCAAATCCCATATCAATTGAATTTTATTTCCCATCACCATAGAGATTTTATTCCGGTATTTCAAAGAACGTTCCCAAGGTATTTCCCGCCAAACTGTAGCCGTTCCACTTGTTGGTGTAAGTAATCCACTTAACATTTTAAGTGTAGTTGTTTTTCCAGCTCCATTGAGACCAATTAACCCTACGAACTCACCTTTGTTAATTTTTAAAGAAATATTATTAACAGCATTATTATATTCATATTTCCTATTAATTAGTGACTTAATTGAACCAACAAAACCAGGTTCTTTCTCATGATACTTATACACTTTGGTTAAATTTTTTACATCTATTATTGTCATGATTTCTATAATGAATGTTTCTCGTTTACAAAACTGCCGTTAATGTTGACATTGACGAATAGGTTGTAACCCTATCATCTGTAGCATGACCTCTTACGAACCTTGATGAAATCTTCTAACTCACACCTTTATTTATCTGACGAGTTTTAATCCCACCAAAAACAAGTCCCGGTCTTACCTATCTTTAACACCATCTACGGCTGATCATGAAACTTTCCTGCATTCACCCTTTATTAAGTGTTAATGTTTACCTGATATCAGATTAAAAGATTCTAACATCGACGTTATCTTTCTGATACATCTAAAGTTATGGGTAATGATCTTCCATACTATTCTCCCTGATTTATTGCCATCTATTGTGAGCGATTGTAGATTATACCTATTAAATAGAGCCATCTGTTAGCAAAACAGGCTAATTAGCTGTTCCAAATAATAAATCACATAAAGAGAACCAGTCCGAATTGTGTGATCTGGCTAATCGCAAAATCAAAGAAAATTACTAACAGGAAAACCAACGACTCTTGATGCAAAAAACGATTCATAAAACCCAGGATAAACACCATCATGATGATATCCTGTACCAATGTAGTACAAAATATCCGGTTTTTATGAAGGTGAAGCGGACATTCATCTTCCCTCAAAATCAATGCTAACTAACAGTTGCATGGACAACAGAAATGCATCCCTCTAGGAAGATTCAGAATGATTTATCAGCCAGTATATTCGCCATAGGGTAACCGTGTTGAACAGCTGTAACAAACATTCTAAGATAATTATCCAGAATCATCAGTGTCGCACCGTGTGGCATATTCCAATGTACCACCTTGGAGCAAAATATTTTTTGAATCAAAGCCATAATTCATAAGTAAATCGAATATTGATAGATTAGGAATAAACCCCTTATTCTCATAGCATTGTGTATAAATGGGACAATTCCATTCTATTGGCCTTATACTTATACCGTTCTTTTCAAAAAGTTTACGATCTAAGTAATTTTCATATCCATATTTACCCGCAATATATTCTGTTGCTCCTACGATCTTACAAATATCAATTAACAAATCGTTTTTCATACTATAGAATCTCAGTTCTGAAGATTTTATAACCTTTACATTTGATTTCAAAAAACCAATAACCCATTTCAGCATCGCATAATTTATTTCAGATACATGTATCCACTCTCTTCGGTATATCTCCTCTAAAAACGGAAATATATCATCAAAATACATTGCTGAATTATAGTTATAGTAAAATCCCTTTAGATGTTTATCTCTCCACCTATCGCCATAAATAGATATTTCTTTAATTATCTTGCCACTTTTTTTCTTTATAGGAATCGTCAGAAGAAAAGATCCATTAGCATTCTTTAATTTATTTCTATTTACCCAATCATTCTTGGAATAATTAATATGGTCTAAAAAAACAAATACCTCACTAGTTATAATTTTATAAATCAATGGCAACCAAGGGAGGTAATGTGGCTGATGTATTGATATACGCATTTTTCTAACACTTTCTAATTTTCATTACATTTTCTTTCAATATAAACAACGAGACCATGAAAAGAACCAATTAAATTAACGCTTAATTCCTCATCAGGAATCTGAATATGAAATTCTTGTTCTATTCTAACCAATAATTCCAATGCTGCAATAGAATCAATATTAAATTGCTCTATTAAATTATCTACTTTTATTTCAGGAATACTTTCTATCTCAAGAATTTCTTTAAGCATTTTAGCAAGTTTTAATTCAATATAATTTTTTGTTATCATAATAATCACCTGTCTTCATTTAATTTTTCTTAAAATTTTTCCCATTGAAGAAGTTGGTATTGAACTTCTCACTTCTATATTTTGGGGTATCTTATGTATTGATAATTTTTCACGACATAAAGCAAATAACTCTTTCTTATCAATCTCTTGATTAACTGTCACAAATGCAATAGGGACCTGACCTCTCTTTACATCTAATATTCCATATACAACCGCTTCATTTACATTAGGATGTTCTTTCAGCACAAATTCAATTTCAAACGGGTTAACCTTTTTTCCTCCAACATTGATTGTTAAATCTTTCCTTCCCACAATACAGAATCCAGCTTCATTTATAACTGCCAAATCTCCAGTCGGAAACCATTGACCAAAATAGTTTTCTGTAACTTTTCCATTATCTATTATACAAACACATAAAGCATTTGTTTTAACCAAGATCTCATAAGCAAATTGTCCTCTAAAATCATATGATTCACTATAATCTAGTTTTATTTCTACTCCCGTAATAAGGCGATAGGGATACGTAAATAAATTCCCATCGTTGTATTTATTATTCTCAATCATGATCGCACCTGTTTCAGACATACCATAGACATTGCTTATTTGAATATCAAGCAATTCTATTTTATTTTTCTCCTCTAATGACATGGCCGAACCACCTGACAACGCAACTCTAATATTACTAAATTTCTGATTACTATACTCACATAACAACCGATAGTGGGTAGGCAACCCAATAAAAATCGTACTGCTTTTCAGCAAACGCTCTAACTTGGAGACCAATATAATTGGATCTGTGTAGGTTATTTCACAACCATTCAACAGAGGCTCTATCATTCCAAACATGAAACCATACGAATGACATAATTGGGCAGAACAAACAATACGGTCACACTCTTGGATTCCTAATGTAGAAACTATTTGTTCTGCTTCCGTCAATATTTGTTCTTCTGTTCTCATAATTCCTTTTGGACTACCAGCTGAACCCGACGAAAAAAACATCACACTTCCTTTTATATCATGCTTATAACCCGTTTGAAACATCGTAGATTGGCGAAAGTCAGTCAAGTACATGCCAAAATATCCATCATGATCAGTCAAAGAAAAAGTATTATCTGTTTTAAAAAAATCATTTTCATCAAAAATAATATATTCTGGTAAAAATGAGCCTATTTTATGATATTCTTGGGCAGTCATCTTAGGATGAAATAACATCATTTTTGCCTTTATATTTGATAACGCAAGCACACTAATTACATTTAATATGCTATTTACCAGAACAAGGCCCACAGATGTATCTCGAGTAATTCCATGATAATTTAAATATCTTGCCAATTTATTTACGTATTCATTCAATTGACCATAAGTCATAGCTCCTTTTTTGCTATTAATAGCAATTCTATTATATCTAACACTAGCAACTTTTAAAAAATGTTGATATATATTATTGTTCTCATTCATCAATAAACCTCTTTATATATTCAAAAAGATCATCAGGTTCATTAATAATGATCGTTTTCATTTTCCCCGGTGATTGTAATAACCCTTGATTCCAACTAACCAAAATAGATGAAACATTTAGCTTATTAGCAATCTCTATGTCAGTTAATGTGTCACCTATGTACAAACTTCTTTCATTACCCCCTTTTAACTCTTCAATGGCTTTTATCAAGCCTTCTTCAAATGGTTTAGGACGAACCACATCATCAGCTGTTATAACACTTCGAAAATAACGAGTAAGATTTTTCTTTTCCAACAAGGCCATAGTGGTTTCTCTTTTCCTGCCTGTAAATAACCCAACTTGACTACCCCTATGGTTTAAGAATTCCAATATTCTATCTATTCCCTCAAATTGCTCTACTCCATATAATTTAAGATTAGCGATAAACTTCACAGTGTAGAGCTTTAACGCCTTACCATTGTCCACCTTCCCTAATAAAGCAGTTAATGTTTCCATTTCGGTCACTTTATTTGCACGAATAATATCTAATTTCCTATATTGTTTTCCTGTTACTTCTAATAAAGTCTCATAACACGTCTTCAAATGAATATTCCACGTATTCACTAACGTTCCGTCCAAATCAAATACAATACACGGTTTGTCATTCCTACTATTCATTCAATACACCTTATAACCCTTATAGTCTTACCTACCATTAACAGAAAACCCCAAATAGAATATTTACGGCTGAGATTATAAGACACCCGATATAAATTAAATATTGTATTTATAGTCTGTTCCCAACTAGCGAGTATTTTCCCCCGCATCAGCTTCGCTTTTAACGTATGATAAAATTTACATCACTGCATTATTATAACAAACATCCCGTAATACTCATTGGACAGACCGTACTGTAGGGGCTACGTCCTCAATTATTGGGTAAAATCATATATTTTTGTCTTCGGCTTTAATTTCAGAATCACGAATAGTCGCTGATTTTAAATACACAGCACAAGCAGATTCAATGAGAGGTAAAGTAAGTCCAGCTCCTGATGCTTGCCCTAATCTCATCCCCAAATTTAGCAAAGGTGATTTCTTTAATTCTTGTATTACATATTTATGACCTGGCTCTGCAGATAAATGCGATATAATCATATATTCTGACACAACTTGTGACATTCTATAGGCAAGGAGTCCAGCTACACTGCTAATAAATCCATCAACAACAACGGGGATCTTATTAATCGCAGCACCCAATATCACACCGACGACACCAACAACCTCAAATCCCCCTAATTTAGTAAGAATATCAATTGGATCATCAGGATTTGCCATATTAATCAGTAGACTCCTTTTTACAATATCTATTTTGCGATCTTGAACATCCAAAGCTATTCCTGTTCCTTGTCCTACAGTTTCCTCTGGAGACATCCTACACAACACACTTGTCATTGCACTGGCTGATGTCGTATTCCCTATACCAATCTCCCCTACTGCAATAATATCACTGTGAATGAGCAATTCTGAGGAAACAAGTTGGATTCCCTTTAAAATCCCCTCAATTACTTGTTCCCTATGCATAGCAGGTCCTTTGGCTATGTTATTCGTAGCATATCCCAACTTCATATTAAGGATAGTCGAACATGATTTAACAATCTCAGTAACCCCCATATCTACAGGTACCAAAGATGCACCTACAGTATCAGCAATCGCATTAATGGGAGCCTTTCCTTCACCAATTTTCTGTAATAATTTTCCTGTGACACTTGATTTAAAAACGGAAATGGACTCTTCGGCAACTCCATGATCGCCAGCCATAACAACAATAGATTTTTTAAAATTATATGGATTTATTTCTTCCTTAATTGATAAAATCTGCTTAGCAATTATGTCGAGAAGCCCTAAACTACCAGATATCTTTAAAGACTTTGCTTCTTTTAACATAACTCTTCTTTTAGCCATATGATCAACAGATTTTATCTGTTTCACATAATCTTTCACCATATTTTCTTTTATCATTCAATCATACCTGGCAATTTTTTATATCTTTCGTTTAGACAATAACTTATTACATACATCCATAATCCCATTAACAAAAAAAGTATTATTGAAATTTTTCAACACTCTCTCCCTCGCGCTTTTAGCCATTTTTCTGGCCAAATCTGGCTCTTCAATAAAACGTAGAATTCCACGAAAGATATCTTCTGGGTCCAATATTCGTTTTCCGTCCTTCAAATACACTGGTATCTTTATCCCATCTATTCCATCCCTAACTAGCTCATTTAATGAATCAACGCTTGTACAAACAATCGGTTTACCAATCCCCATAAATTCCGCTGCTACATAACAAAACGATTCCCATATAGATGGAACCACTGCGATGTCTGCTATCTTAAAATATACCAAGGTATCTTTTCTTGGTATATCACCCAAGAATATAACTTGTTCATCTAATTTAAATTGATGAACTAATTCCTGTAGATAAAGGAGCTCTGGCCCAATTCCGATAATTAACAGCCTTATATTTGAAACCTTTTGTTTCAATAGATAAACTGCCTCAATCAGATAATTCATTCCTTTTACAGGTACTAAGCGACCACATGCAACAATCAAAATTTCTTGAGCGCTGGCTACCTTCTTTCTCTTTTTTACATACTCCTCTACAGTTAATGGAGCCATTTCCTCAAACGTAATTCCTAAATAAACTACACTTTGGTTATTAGATTCAAGATTGTAACTTTCATTTATGCTATTAGATATTGAGTTACTAACAAAGACGTTATAATCCGACATTCGTAACGACTTTTCTTCCAAATCAAATAAACTATTGTGACTTGCTGATGTTGCATTTGAGACCATATGAAATGTGTTTTTATCATATAGAGTAATTTTCCTAAAATCTTGTGATAGAATATTAACAATTGGACAATTATATAACTTTGACATTATCCTTGCTTCTGGGAAACAAAACAAATCTGGTAATAGTATTATATCAGGCACACCCAATTTACTTACTAAATAATTCGCTCCTTTTAAAAGGCGATGATGTGATCTGATAATGGTATCCGATAAATTTGAATGATTTGTATATATTTCTTCATTCGCTACTCTATAGATATGAAGATTATCATATATTTCATAAGAATTAATTTCTTTTGTAGTATTCGTTATGACTCCAACTTTCACATTACACGATGATGAAATACCTTCAGCTAAAGAACATGCAACGATACTGGTTCCACCTATTGTAAAAGGAGGATACTCTCTTGATAAAATGAAAATAGTCATCAGTTTTTTATTCATTCAACCGTTCCTTCTGTTCCAATAAATCAAAATACATTTCTATTTGTTTATTAGATACCTGATATGCGTTTTCACCTTGATACACATGCTTATACCAAGCAACCGCTTCAAAAATCACTCTTTTAAAATCAAAATACGGTTTCCATCCAAGCTTTAAATTCGCTTTATCGGTGTTTAAATGTAGGATATACTTCTTCTTACAAATTATTATCTTAGTATTATATTTAAATTAAATTCCGCAATTATTGCTTATTGAAAATATAAAAAGTTAGATAATTATTAATACTTCTTCCAATATTTATATAATAAATTATTAAAATTAATTAATATGCAGAATGAATGACAAAAGCTGTTACTATGATAATAGTATTGTCAGCACAGTGAAAATTGCAGACTAAAACCAGAACAATTTAAATAATATTATTTTATTTAGAGGAAGTGTATCTCAGACGAGGAGACTGTAATTTAAATTGTCTAACAAACTGCCTCTCTCTCAATCAAATTACAGGTTCCAAACTATGATGAAAAATCGGGCAATACAAATTCCCTTTCTCAAGGAACCAACACTTATTTTTTTCTTATCATTGTACAATACCATTATGCCTAATTATATCTATTGAATTTATAGAGTATAATCATTGGATAATTTCTATAGTTAATTATGACTAATCATAATCGACTGTATTAAAAATATTTCTCCATTAATAATTTACAAATAATGAACTTTTCTTTTATAAACAAAGTGAGCTCATACCTATACTTAACATTCATAACATTCATAACATTCATAACATTCATAACATTCATAACATTCATAACATTCATAACATTCTCTTAGAATACAAGATATTCCATATTCAGAATCAACAATAAGGTATTTATCATCTACAACACATAATATTAAGGCTGAAACTTTATAGAATTTTCTTGATTCTCCTTTAAAAACACTTTGAAATTATATTTTAATGATAACTCATTAAAAGATCGAGATTATTAAACTGTTAACGCTACCGCCCTTGCTAACTAAAGCATTCCTAAAAATACCCAAAGATTTCTTACTCTCTTGGAATTTTTTTATTTCAAAGACAATAATTCTGTTCTTATCCATATATTCTTCTTCGAGATATTATCGAAATTTAGAACACTTTTAATATAGTAAATTATTATCATTTATTAAAAACCAATGCAATAACTCTACTTGGTTATAAATTTCACATAAAATGGGTTTTAAGTGCTAGATAGTGCCACTACAATATATCAATGCTTGAAATCCAATAACGGTCAAAGCTGGCTCTTAACTTTCTTATTCACTCCTTTCATTACTGTGCTACTAGCTCAGGTAAACTAATATCTGCTCCTAACATCCCTTATATACAACATTCATTGCCGGATTGTATTAATCAATTTCTTATGATCGAATTCAATATAATAACAATTATTTATCTGTTGATTGGCCGATTACCGATAAATAAAATTAAATCACCTAACAAAAAACAAGCAATAGAAAATGCTAATACATAAAATCACCAATACTGACTATATCAATTAATATCTATCATTATCATTAATTAATATTCCCCCCAAAGATTCATTGCTTATAATTATTCCGCTTTATTAAATGCGAACTAAATAATCGCGAAATAAACTTTTTCAGCATAAATAATAACCGCCACAAGGCTGGTTGCTGCGGTAGCTATACCCATAATTCATGACTAATAAAAATAGTTAGCCAGGGAAATACGGCAATCCCAGTTTTTATTGGTCGTTTCTCACCGAAAAAAACCAGCGCAACGCCACAAGCAACACACATTTAATCGTCTGCCCTGAACAATTGAGCTCTATTCTAACTTTTTGCTCTTCTTTCTTATTCATATTAACCTCAACTAACATCTGTTAAATATGCATAAAACTATCAATCGAAGTCTAAAAAGTCACACTTCAGGTGGAGAAAACATTAAAACAATAAACCTCGATACTATATTCCCTATAGAGGAACTGTACCATCGCGGCAAATACTTCTGACCGTCATGAAAACCTCCGAGGCAGGTGAACATACTTGATTTCCCCAGGAATAAGCTCTATTTCGTAATGCTTCCAATGATCTCGGATGTGGGTAGTCACGAGTCTCCGTGATATAGCAAGCCATTGCTTGAAGTTCCATTTCTAGAGTAGATGTAATATCTACCCATGTATCAGGAATGAACGTTCGAGGGTAAGCCCATTCCGTACTACTTGCAGTGTCAAAGGCAAAAACTGCTTTTATATACTCCTCAATGGGCCTTACTGCAACCAAAGTGGCTTTAAATAGAAGTTCATGATCATAATTTATATCACCACCATATTGGCAATAAATGATTGTCGGGCGTATTTCTTTGATTATTTCCTCCAATGGCCGGATAATTTCAATGAGATTAAATTGATCTAACCGCTGATCAGGAAAATTCAAATAACGGATATCTGTTACTCCCAATTTATTAGCTGCATTTTGTGCAAAAGAATACATATCAATCTCTTGGTCAGTGTAACGTAATGATACCCCTTCACAAAAAATCACACTTGTTACTGAAATACCCATTTTACGATACAGAGCAACTGTTCCTCCACATCCTAGAATCTCATCATCAGGGTGTGCTGCAATAACAAGAACTCTAATATTTTTATTGACTAATTTCACAGAAAAAATTCCTTGGGAAATTTGAATGGTAATATTTATAAATTAATAATTTTTTATTTTGTTACCGATTAATCAGATTTACCTATTCTTAAATTAATATTTCATTAATCTAATTCATATCATAGACTATACAAAATAGATATATTCATATTCAAATAGGCCATATATGATGTAACATTTGACATTAACAATCAGTATTAAGAAAACTATGTAAAAGCAAGGTTTAGCCCTCTATTCATACAGATAAGAGTATCCTAATAGGATATTTTCAGATCACCGATGTAGAAAATAACAGGATTTCATTTGGTAATAAATATATTACCTTAACGAGTTATTTATAGGAGTCTAAATATTTTATTTCCTTATCAAAAACACGTTCCAAAGAGATTATAAGTTCATTAATACTACCTTCAAACTGCAAACCAAATTTAGTCATATTTTTCTGTACTCAATTCCATCCTGATAGTATTTCGTCTCCATTCTCTGGTGTTGTCTTGCTCCTGAAATGACGCTCTCTCGCCATGAGAATCCCTCTAAAACAACCATAAAATTTTCTAAATATGTAATGATTTTTTAAAAGTAATTTATCAAATTTATTTTCCTTCATATATAAAATCTGTTTCTTCGCATGATTAAAAACAATAATATATTCTTTCATATAATCCTTACTCAAAAGATAAGGAATTATCATTGAATTATTTATTTTATACCCCGTTCTAGATAGATAAAAACCGTTGATTTTAAATTTATCTCTGTTATGCAAGTCTGAAATAAATGAAAGAATGGTTTCATTATCATAAGGGTCCCACATTAGCAATTTATTTATCCCAACCCGTTTAGACACAACATATTTGGTATGATCAAATTTCTGATAATAGTCCAATTCATTTGAAAAAAATATGAATTAGATTCTAAAATAAAAAGTTCATTTAATGGAATTTCATTTAATTCTTGTAGATAATATACAGTTGTATCTATATGAAAAAACTCTTTTAAAAACATAAAAAATATATGTGGCGCAGCACTTCCAGAAAATATTTCTGTAGGCAAATGATAAGAAATATCTACGTTAAAAGTATGAAGTTCATCAGTACATATATTGTGATATTCCATCCAATAAACAAGTGCATTAAAGAAACAATCGTATGGACCTAAGTGTTCAAAATAATTACCTATAAAATCAATATGCTTACTCATCTATCCACCCTGAATCTTCATTTCATTCTGCTAAGTTAATATACACTTGATCGTATAATCTCCCCATTATATGACGATCAAAAGTTGCTCCGCGCTTTCTGGCATTTTCTCCCATTTTCATACGCAGAATCTCATCTTGAATAAGAAGTTGACAAAAATCTCTTGCCTGTTTATATCCAGTACATAAAAAACCAGTTTCTCCATGAATAATCTGTTCTGAATTTCCCCCTTTTTTTTCAGCAATAATTGGAATACCTGAAACCATCGCTTCTGAAATTACATTAGCAAACCCTTCTAAACTATCATCAGGTGTAAGATAAAGGAATATATCACATATAGAAAGCATTTCTCTTATTCTACTTCCAGGCCAAATATTAATCATATTTTGCGCTTGGCAGATCATTATTTCTTCATTTAATTTATCAATAAGAATAGGATCACCATCACCAACTATAATAAAAGTTGCATCTAGATTGAAATCGACTAAATTAGCTATATAGTTTTTTGGTATCTTATTTTCATAAATAGTACTATGTCGCCCAATAATAATTCCTTCCGTTTTTTGTCTATTTAAAATAAATTGTTGCACATCAATATAACTTTTAATCACAATTCTTCTGTTTCTTCCGATATGCTCCTGAAATCTGTCAATAAAATCGCTTCCTGAAACATAAACATCTGCTTGAATATCTTCAACTGGCGCAGGATCTTGTACTGTTACAATAACATGACAGTTATGAGGTATCCGGCTCTTAGGTATCATCTTAAATCCGGGCCACCAATGGTAATGAATAATATCAGGTAACTCCTCTATGATTATTTTGATAAGATTTCTTTGTGCGTAATCTATGAATTTAATCTGTAACTCCTCAAGCTCAGATTCATACTGGTTTAAAGTACTAACCACTATATATTCAAAGCATAACGATGTAGATCTTATGATATTAATGAGAGCTCGTTGAGCCCCTCCAACCTTCATATGTTGTATTAAATGTAGTATTTTCAATTTTTTAGGTAAAATTTTTTCTTCTTTCTTCATTACAATTCACCTTTTTATCTAATCATCTTATAATAAGTTCTCTTAGATTTTTCCACTTCTGTTCGAAAGCCATTTTCTAAAGATAAACAAAATCCCTCCAAACTAATTTCTCCAAACGTAAATTCTTTATAGATGACAGGGACAATTGTTGGATATTTTTTCATAAAATATTCAAAATTCTTATTAATATCTCTTATCCTGTCATTTCCAACTATATGCTCCAGATGATATACTACCGCGTCAGATCTATATTTATAACGATTACCATGTAAAGCTAAACGATACCCTAACTCAACATCTTCTATTCCCCATCCTATAAAGCCTTCATCAAATCCACCGACTTCTACTAGATCACTTTTCCGTGCTGAAACATTACGTGCTACAAAGCAAATCCACCTAGCCTGATCATTCTTTTGATATTCACTATCAAACAATCGTAACGTTTGTTTTCCATAGAAATCTCTGCGAGCTTGTTTCAATAACCCTTCCATATCTCCATGTAATGCCCTAACAAGAGAATACCTTACTGAATCTCTCATGAGATTGGACCAATACACATTATAACGATCACCTACAACAACTAAGCTCTCTTCATTACGATGCTCATAAATATGTGCTCTAACAAATGTAGAATTCACGATTACATCATCATCTGTAAGAATGATAACTTCACCTTTTGCAGCATGGATACCAACGTTTCTAGCGACAGCAATTCCTTGATGTACCGTTTTTATATATTGAATTGCCAGATAATTTGCAAACTTATCTATTATTACGCGTAAGTCAATATCAGAGCCATCATCAATAATAATGACCTCAAATGGGACCTCAGTTGGTTCTTGATTTACAAGGGACTGTAACGTAATTTCCAGACGCTCTGGCTTATTCCTCGTAATAATAAGAACACTTGCATATATTTGATACATTATACATCCCTCCTTTCTCAACTACCTGTGCTGGAATATGATTTTAATCCCAATCGCCAAATTATCCTTGATAGAATTAAGAAAAAAATCGAAATGAAAACTGACATTATCCCTAATTCCCATCCAATATTTCCAATTAACGCCATAGCAGCAGGATTCGCAATTAATGCCAGAGGAACTATTATCTTAAAAATAAAACCAAACCCTCCATTAAAGATATCAATAGGAAAACGAGCAATAATAATATTATTTAAAAACAAGGAATCTCGGTGTTCATTACCAGGCCACCAAAACGAAGTAACAGTCCAAATAAACCAGATACTGTAGTACGTTATCATTCCAGTCAGCAACAGCAAAATGTACAGAAGTAAATTGATAAAATGAAAGCTCAATGAAGCAAAGGTTTTGTTGCTTCCTAAGTAACATTTCAAAATAATAGATCATCTGAAGGGAATTCAGTTAAATTTTTGCGTTCTGAACATCCAATATTAACGTAAATATAAGCAATCGATGTTTTGATAAAATGGTTATTATTATGCGAATGTAAGTTAAATACTGATTTAAATAAATAACTTTCATTGAGTAGTTGTTGTAAATATAATATTTTCTCGTTTTTTATTTTCTAGTATTTTATTCTTTAGGCGCTTATATTAATGCATTCGGTAAAGATTTGCCTGAGGAAATCTGAAACAATGTTTTTTGTAACTTGGTAGAAATACTATACCTTGACAATGAGTGGTAATGACTAACTGATAAGACAGAGAAACAGATTGTGGCAAAGAAAGAAAAACAGCCTCACCATGACGCGTTATTCAAACATTTTTTAACGCAGCCCGATACGGCCAGGGAGTTTTTATCCCTTTATCTGCCCGAAGAGGTCCAGTCGTTGTGTGATTTAGCCACATTGAAACTGGAGCCCGGCAGTTTTGTGGACCGGCATTTACGTCAACTGCACAGTGATGTGCTGTATTCGGTTGAAACGGTCCGGGGACAAGGTTATATCTATTGTCTGATTGAACATCAGTCCACCCCTGACCCACTGATGGCCTGGCGGTTGATGTATTATGCCATGTCAGCCATGGCGGCTCACCTGAAAAAAGGCCATACTGAGCTCCCTTTGGTGGCGCCTCTGCTGTTTTATCATGGTGAGGTTCGGCCGTATCCTTATTCAAACCGGTGGCTGGATTGTTTTACATTGCCTGAACAGGCTGCTCGCTTATACCGCCAGGCATTTCCGTTGGTGGACGTCAGTGTGCTCAGCGATGAAGACATCCTGACACATAAAGGGGTTGCCCTGATGGAGCTGGTGCAAAAACATATTCGCTGCCGGGATATGCAGGAATGGGTCCCCCAATTGGTGGAACTCTTGAATGCGGGGTATAATACAGCCGAGCAGCGCAATGTTGTGTTAAGCTATATTTTACTGAATGGACATACGCTGGATCTCTCCCACTTTGTCCATCAACTGATTGAACAATCTCCGGAGCATGAAACGATGTTGATGACTATTGCAGAAGAGCTTGAACAAAGAGGGCGCGAGCAAGGTATCAAGCAAGGTATCAAGCAAGGTATTGAGCAAGGCCGAACAGAAGGCCGAACAGAAGGTAGAGAGGAAGGTAAACTGGAAACGGCTCGTGCCTTATTACGGCATGGCGTGAGTTTGGATATTATTGTCACCAGTACCGGACTGAGCCGGGATAAAATTGAAGCGTTAAAGCATTAAATTAATCTTCTGTTTCACAGTAAAATGCCGATATTCAAGATCGGCATTTTTGTTCTTATTCAAGGTGATGGCTGTACAGGGGACTTTTACGTTTGCCCGGCGAAGCTGAAACTGGTCAGACTGAAGCAACTATCTCCGAAGCATGAAACGATGTTGATGACTATTGCAGAAGAGCTTGAACAAAGAGGGCGCGAGCAAGGTATCAAGCAAGGTATTGAGCAAGGCCGAACAGAAGGTAGAGAGGAAGGTAAACTGGAAACGGCTCGTGCCTTATTACGGCATGGCGTGAGTTTGGATATTATTGTCACCAGTACCGGACTGAGCCGGGATAAAATTGAAGCGTTAAAGCATTAAATTAATCTTCTCTTTCACAGCAAAATGCCGATATTCAAGATCGGCATTTTTGTTCTTACAGGATGATGACTATACAAGGGACTTTTACGTTTGCCTGGCGAAGCTGAAACCTATCAGACGGAAGCAACTTTATCGGGGCCCTAAGAGCGTGGGGAACGCGATTAAGTGAGTTGTTTGCGGAAACAAATGACTCATTCTGTTTCGTTAAAACCTCAATGTTCATATGCCTGATGTGACCGTTTATTACTGATTTTGGTATCCAAACAGAGTTCATGAATTCCTTTGTTGTAAGGTATCAAAATTTACAAATTCTGGTACCGGGGAATTTGCTACATAATGCAATATTAAAAGCCATGATATTCTGAAGTTGTTATTGCGACTTTAAAATGTCACTTCTGGAATAAAAGAGTGGGGTGATTGGCTTTATCTTCTGAGGCGACCCCTTGTTGTTTTAATGGAGACTGTAATTAATCTTTATGGAGTTTTATTTGCTGTGGTTATTTCAATGCCTATTGCACTTTTCTTGATGTCAGTTAACTTATTTATATTTATGAAGAAATATAAAAATATAGCACATCGTGATAAATATTTTTCTGATTATGTGGATTGTTTTCTTTTTATATTATGATGAAATTTAGTGTATATTAATCAGATTGCTTACTTATTGGGATGTTTAGATAATGACAAAACAGAAAATAGAGGCATTATTAATGATAAAGAGTGGATTTAATTCTCGTGAGATAAACTTAATAAAATCAGTTGAAAAAAGAGATGGAATACCGATAGCAGATGAAATTAATTTGTTAGGGAATAGGTTTTATACCCTATGGATTTCAAGATGGATCGCGACGGCAAGGGAGTGCAGCCAACAAAGAGGCAATTTGAAAGATAACGGATATATAAGTCGTTTATAAATAAGGTTTCATAATTCCGCTACACGTAGCTTCCTTCAACCCATTGTTATACATAGGGTTGTTAGTAGATAAGGTGTAGCACCATTTTGGAAAGTTATTTATTTATGAAAAGATATAAACGACTTATACCTTAATCTTTTATTCGTTATATGAATCATATGCTGACTCGCTTATTGGCTTGACCGCAAGGTACCCCCATTTTGAAATAATAATCACTGCTTCTATTACGATCTCTGTTTAATATGAAGTCCATCTTTAATAAGCCATTTCATCCCAAATACTATATCCACTTGTGCGTGTAGTTTGATCCTGGCAAGCCAGAGTTTGATATTTAAAATGGTTTTTCCTACTGTTTTTAAACGTCATTTCAGAGATGGAAGTTAACTAATTTAATTAATAGACAACCTTATGACCATAACTTTCCAAAATGTTTTTCACTCTCTCCATTGTCTCTTTTGCTGGCGGTTTTACACCTTCCAACTGATATTTTTCCCCCATAGTTGTCCATTTATGTTTACCCAGTTCGTGATAAGGCAGAAGCTCGATTTTTTCAATATTTTTCATATCTTTGGTAAATTCACCTAGCTTATGAACGGATTCATTATCATCGGACCAACCCGGAACCACAACGTAACGAATCCAGGTTTTCTGGTTACGTTTAGCCAGATAGCGGGCAAACTCCAAGGTGCGATGATTGGAGACACCGACTAATTTCTGATGAATCTCATCATTAAGTTGCTTCAAATCGAGCATAACGAGATCTGTGGCATCCATTAATTCATCAATAACCGGACCATAGCGGCGGACAAATCCATTAGTGTCAAGACAAGTATGAATACCTTCGGCACGACAGGCTCGGAACCAGTCACGTACAAATTCAGTTTGAAGAACGGCTTCACCACCCGATGCAGTAACCCCGCCACCGGATGCGTTCATAAAATGACGATAGGTTGTCGCTTCTTTTATCAATTCTTCAACAGTCACGTCTTTGCCGCCGTGGGTATCCCATGTGTCGCGGTTATGGCAATAGAGACAACGCATCAGGCAACCTTGAAAGAAAACAATAAACCGGATACCGGGGCCATCAACGGTGCCACAGGATTCGAAAGAGTGGATACGACCAAGTACGGACATAACAGGTTTACTCCAAAACTGGCAGGATAAACGAATAGAGGCCCTAAAATTCAGGGCCTTTGCTAACAAATTATTACATAGATTGGGTAAAAGTACGGGTAATTACATCCTGTTGTTGCTCTTTAGTCAGTGAGTTGAAACGTACGGCATAACCTGATACCCGGATGGTGAGCTGAGGGTATTTCTCAGGGTCTTCCATGGCATCGAGCAGCATGTCACGGTTCATCACATTGACGTTCAAATGCTGACCACCTTCAATTTCTGCTTCATGGTGGAAATAACCATCCAGCAAACCAGCCAGATTAGTTTTGCGTGTTTCATCATCTTTGCCTAACGCGTTTGGTACGATAGAGAAGGTATAAGAGATACCATCTTTTGCATAGGCGAAAGGCAATTTAGCCACAGAGGTCAAAGAGGCGACGGCACCTTTTTGATCACGACCATGCATTGGATTGGCACCGGGTCCAAATGGTGCGCCAGCACGACGTCCGTCAGGGGTGTTACCGGTTTTCTTACCATATACCACGTTAGAAGTGATAGTCAGAACGGATTGTGTCGGTACCGCGTTGCGATAAGTATTCAGTTTCTGGATTTTTTTCATGAAACGTTCAACCAAATCACAGGCGATATCATCAACACGTGAGTCGTTGTTACCGAATTGTGGATATTCACCTTCAATCTTGAAATCAACCGCTAAACCATTTTCATCACGAATCGGTGTCACTTTGGCATATTTGATGGCAGACAATGAGTCAGCGGCGACAGATAGACCGGCAATGCCACAGGCCATAGTACGGTAAACATCACGGTCGTGCAGTGCCATCAGTGCCGCTTCATAGCTATACTTATCATGCATATAGTGAATGATGTTTAGTGCAGTAACATACTGTTTTGCCAGCCAATCCATAAAGTGATCCATGCGGGCCATAACCTTGTCGTAATCCAGCACTTCATCTTTTATTGGCTCTTCTTTCGGGCCAACCTGCATTTTCAGCTTTTCATCTACACCGCCGTTAATAGCGTACAGCATCGTTTTAGCCAGATTTGCGCGGGCGCCGAAGAATTGCATCTGTTTACCCACAATCATAGGGCTGACGCAACAAGCAATAGCGTAATCATCGTTGTTGAAGTCAGGGCGCATCAAATCATCGTTCTCATATTGCAAAGATGAGGTATCGATGGAAACTTTTGCCGCGAATTTTTTGAAATTTGTCGGCAGTTTTTCGGACCATAGGATGGTCATGTTGGGTTCTGGTGATGGGCCCATTGTGTATAGGGTGTTCAGGAAGCGGAAACTATTTTTAGTCACCAGCGTGCGACCATCTATTCCCATACCTGCCAGAGATTCTGTTGCCCAGATTGGGTCACCGGAAAACAGTTCGTCGTATTCAGGTGTCCGCAGGAAACGAACCATACGCAGTTTCATCACCAGATGGTCAATTAATTCCTGAGCTTCAACTTCTGTCAGCTTACCCGCTTTCAGGTCACGTTCGATGTAGATATCCAGGAAACTGGAAACGCGACCGAAGGACATTGCGGCACCATTTTGAGACTTAACCGCTGCCAGATAAGCGAAATAAGTCCACTGTATCGCTTCCTTAGCGTCAGTGGCGGGGCCAGAAATATCATAGCCGTATTTAGCCGCCATCTCTTTAATCTGGCCCAGAGCGCGGTGCTGTTCAGCGATTTCTTCACGCAATTGAATAATCATTGCCAGATCTTCACCGTTTTCCAGTTTTTCCTGCAATGAATTGAACTGAGCTAATTTATCATCACGCAAGAAATCGATACCGTATACTGCAACACGACGGTAGTCACCAATAATGCGACCACGGCCATAGGCATCAGGCAGACCTGTCAGAACACCAGATTTTCGGCATTTAAGAATATCTGGTGTGTAAACATCGAAAACGCCTTGATTATGCGTTTTGCGGTATTCAGTGAAAATCTGTTTCAATTTAGGATCGAGTTCACGGCCATAAACTTTACATGATCCTTCTACCATTTTGATGCCGCCAAATGGGATTAGGGCACGTTTTAATGGGGCTTCCGTTTGCAGGCCAACAATGGTTTCCAGATCTTTTTCGATATAACCTGCGTCGTGGGAGGTAATAGTAGCAGCAACATCAGTATCAAAATCAACCGGCGCATGAGTGCGGTTTTCGATTTTGATACCTTCCATGACTTTTTCCCATAAGGTATCGGTCGCTTTTGTCGAACCTGCCAGGAAAGATTCATCACCCTCATATGGCGTATAGTTTTTTTGGATGAAGTCACGAACATTGACTGCGCTTTGCCAATCACCCAGGTTAAAACCTTGCCATGCTACAGAGAACTTTTTATTTAATTCAGTCATGATACTTCTACCTTTGTAATAATCGAACTTTTAAGAAATCAGGCGAGAGAGCTAATTAATGTTTTTGCTCACTACGCAGATAAATTGACCAGTAAGTTAAACCCACAAAAATGGCGCCACCGATAATGTTACCAATAGTGACTGGAATTAAATTGTTAGTAATAAAGTGTGCAATGGTGAGTTGAGAAAATTGTTCAGGCGTTGCCCCTACGTTAATCCAAAATTCAGTTGGTGCGAAATGTTTAATAGCAACACCAAGCGGGATTAAAAATATATTCGCAATACTGTGCTCAAAGCCGCTGGCAACGAACATACTTACTGGCAAAATCATGGCGAATATTTTGTCCATTAAACTACGTCCGGCATAACTCATCCAAACAGCGAGACAAACCATTAAATTGGCGAGAATGCCTAAAAATAGCGCTTCAATAAAAGAGTGATGCATTTTATGGTTTGCTGTTTGCAAGACATTCAAGCCCCATAATCCGTCGGCAACACGGTATTGACCGGCAAACCAGATAATGGCGACGAAAAATAGCGCGCCAATCAAATTACCGAGATAAACGTTAATCCAGTTTTTAATCATTTGATACCAGGTTATACGCCCGGTGGCTTTGGAAATAATCGTCAACACAGTAGAAGTAAATAAATCTGCTCCGCAAACGACTACTAACATTAATCCAAGGGAAAAACAGATACCGCCGACTAATTTAGCTAGCCCATAAGGGACAGATGTGGTTCCTGTAGTCGCGGTAATATAAAAGACGAATGCAATGGAAATAAAAATTCCGGCAGTTATTGCTGACAGATAGGTAATGGCAACAGGTTTAGTAGTTTTATAAACACCAATGTCATTGGCGATTTGTGTCATTATCGCAGGTGGTAATAGGTTAAAGGGGGTGTCAGCTTTCATACCAACATTCTCTTTATCATTAATAAGTTACGGTACGTAATGATAGTAACAAAGGCGTGAAGGGGAGAATTTGATATAGATCATAATTCCCTGAGAGTGGACTCTGTTTTGGGGAGTGAAAATGGTTTAAATTCAACTTAACCTGTTGATTTTAATAAAATAAAAAAATTTTAAAAATTATAATATTTTTTTATTTAACCCATTGGTAGGAAGTTTGGTAAGTAAAATTACAGGCCAAATTGTCATTTACTTGTTGTTGCAAATAAATTTAATTTAACCTGAATTTTACTTTTAATTATAAATTGTCTTTTCTACAATTTTATTTTGCGTTCCAGAAATCGCATTTTGCTTTTTGCAGCTTCTCATAAGCAGCCAATAAAGCCTGATGAGCGGGCAGTGATTTTAAATCTGCATCAACTGACCACAGACCATAAAAACAGTGTTCACCAGAAATAGCTGCTGATGCTGCTTCAACAGCATCTTGCCCATACATTTTTACGAATGCTTGATAATATTGTGTAGGCGCTTTATCCGCTTCCAGAGCAAGTAAAAGTAGTGTTTGCAAACAGCGATAATAATTAGCGCGTTCGGCCGTAAAGATTGAGGCGTTAAAATCTTGAGTCCATTCTACCCAAATTAAAGCCTGTTCCAAATCACCGCCAGCCAGCGCCAACATGGATTTTAGTTCACCAATCCGTAAATTGCTCCAGCCATTATCTTTACCCACCGCAATGCCAAACAACTCACGGATACGGGTAAAATCATCCAAACCTTCTTCATCTAATTGCTCAATCAGTGCCAGATATTCTTCGGCTTGCCACTGGCTATCCGGTAATGCTAATAAAGCTTCCCGCAAATGCGTTCCCATCGTGTTATTAGCAAGATGTAAATCTTCCACAGGATAAATATCAGACATTCCCGGAACCAAAATACGGCAGGCATAAACACCAAGGTGTTCGTAGTCAGCAATATAAACTTCGGCATCCAATTGTTTGAAGATAGTCATCAAAGTGGCGAACTCTTCTTCTGTCGTGCCGCTGAAATTCCAGTCATCGAACGCATAATCAGCATCTTGTTTGAATAAATCCCAACTGATTAAACCGCTCGAATCGATAAAGTGAGTTTCCAGATTGGTATGTTCTGCCACTTCTTCATTATCGAAAGTCGGCGCATTGAACACATCCAGATCTTTCAAACTGCGTCCTTGTAATAATTCGGTCACAGTACGTTCCAGTGCTACACCAAATTCAGGATGTGCACCAAAAGAGGCGAAACAAGTCCCGTTATTGGGATTAAACAGCACTACGCAAATAACCGGGAACTGTCCACCGAGAGAGGCGTCATAACAATAGAGTGGGAAACCTTCATCCTGTAATTTGCTGACTGCGGCGACAACGCCGGGATAACGGTTCATCACTTCCTGGGGAATTTCTGGCAGGCTGATGCCTTCGGCGATAATACGATTTTTCACATAGCGTTCAAAAATTTCAGATAATCCCTGAACTCTGGCTTCATTCATAGTGTTGCCAGCTGACATACCATTGGAAACATAAAGATTGCCAATAATATTCATCGGAATATAGACGGTATGATCATCAGACTGACGAGTAAATGGCAGCGAGCAGATACCACGCTCTTCATTACCTGATTGCAAATCGACTAACTGACTGGCGCATAACTCATTTTCAGGATTATAAAATTGGTGTAACCGGTCATCCAGAATGCCTGCTGGTAGAGAATCATCTTCCGGTAAAGCAAACCATTTTTCATTCGGATAATGGACAAAATCACCGTTAGCGATAGCTTCGCCTAAATAGAAGTCAGCAAAAAAATAGTTAGTTGACAAGCGTTCAAAATACTCCCCTAAAGCAGAAGCTAAAGCGGCTTTCTTGCTGGCACCTTTGCCATTGGTAAAACAGAGAGGGCAATCGCGGTCGCGGATATGAACCGACCAGACATTAGGAACCGGGTTCAGCCATGAAGCTTCTTCGATATTAAAACCAAGGTGTTGCAGTTTTTGCTGAAAACGGTTGATTGAGTCTTCCAGTGCGGCGTCTTTGCCGGGAATAAAGGTTTGCGTCATGGTATTCACTTATGAGTGCTCGTTATGGGGCGCTCATCATACGAGTTTTTTTTCAGTAGCTAAAGTCTGGTATGTATCACAGATTTATTGTTATCATCATCCATAATCTAACAGGATATTTTTTATTAAGGAAGAAGCATGAAAAAGATGAAACACACAGCTTTAGCCAGTTTATTGGCATTAATTAGTGGTTCTGCTTTTGCTTTACCAAATATTACGCTTTTGGCGACAGGAGGGACGATTGCGGGTGGTGGGAAGTCTGCAATCCAATCCAACTATGTTGCTGGAAGAGTTGCTATTGATGAATTAGTCAATGCTATTCCTGAGATCAAAGATATCGCCAACCTAAAAGGTGAGCAGGTGGTGAGTATTGGTTCGCAGGATATGAATGATCAGGTGTGGTTGACGCTAGCGAAAAGAATCAACGCTGATTGTGGCAAGACCGATGGTTTTGTTATCACCCACGGTACTGACACAATGGAAGAAACTGCTTACTTCCTCGATCTAACTACCCACTGCCAGAAACCGATTGTCATGGTTGGTGCGATGCGCCCGTCTACGGCGCTTGGTGCCGATGGCCCGTTAAATCTGTATAACGCTGTGGTGGTTGCCGGTGATCAAGCATCAGCCAAACGTGGTGTGTTGATGGCAATGAATGATGCGGTTATCAGTGGGCGCACTGTGGTGAAAATGAGCACCACCGAAGTTCAGGCATTCCAGCCAGTTAATGCGGGTGCTGAGGGCTTTGTTCATAATGGCAAAGTCAATTATTACGCTGACGCTAAGCCGAGAGCGAGTAAGGCGATTTTTGATGTCAGTAAACTGGATAAACTGCCTAAAGTAGGCATTGTCTATAACTATGCCAATGCGTCTGATCTGCCGGCGAAAGCTCTGTTGAGAGATGGTTACCAAGGTATTGTCAGCGCTGGTGTGGGCAACGGTAATATGTATAAGGCGATTTTCGATACTTTGGCTCAAGCGGCTAAAGATGGGGTTGTGGTCGTCAGATCAAGCCGTGTACCGGTGGGATATGTTACTCAGGATGCGGAAGTGGATGATAGCAAGCATGGCTTTGTCGCTTCTGAACGTCTGAACCCACAAAAGGCCAGAGTGCTTTTACAATTAGCTCTGACTGAAACGCGTGATCCGGTAAAAATTCACGAGATGTTTGTGAAATATTGATTTGTGATTCAGAGATAACAATAGAGCGCACAGGTGCAGCTTGTTTTGTTGCGCTTCATGATCACCGGGTAGTGGGATATTATACTCTGGCTGCTGCCGGTATCCAGTTGACCAACCTCCCTACGGTTACTATTAAGAAACTGCCACGATACCCAACAGTGCCGGCAGTACGGATGGGGAGGTTGGCCGTTGATCAGGCATTTAGAAATCAGGGACTCGGTGGAGCATTGCTAGCTGATGCTATTGAGAGGACCATTCGTGCCGAAATTGCGTCTTATGCGCTGCTTGTTGATGCAAAAGATGATAATGCAGTGCGATTTTACCGACATCATGGCTTTATTGCTTTACCCGATTCGTCATTTCACATTATTCCTTCCTCTCATAGCTGTAGATAAAAAAGGTAAAAAATAAGCGGCTCACCTGTAATAGCGCTGAATGAACAAGTTTATTGGCTATTTTTGCGATAGTTTTGTTCAACGTTTGAATAACCATTGCAGCAATGAAATGGGAATGGTACAACCGATATATCAGATTATTTATTGTTATCAATCATTGTTATTTCGTCAGAATAAGGTGAGGTAAATGAATCAGGTATATAATTTCAGTTCAGGTCCCGCTATGTTACCGGTCGAAGTATTGCGTAGAGCTGAACAAGAGCTCTGTAACTGGCATGGTATTGGGACTTCAATTATGGAAATTAGTCACCGAGGTAAGGAATTTGTCGCAGTGGCAAAGGAAGCTGAAAATGATCTGAGAGATCTATTGTCAGTGCCTGAAAACTATAAAGTATTGTTCTGCCATGGTGGCGCCCGTGGTCAATTTGCCGCTATCCCAATGAACCTGCTGGGTGATAATGTTAAAGCTGATTATATTGATGGTGGTTACTGGGCTGAATGTGCAGTCAAAGAAGCAGAAAAATATTGCACGCCGAATGTAATTAATATCAAAACCGAAATTAATGGCTTGAAAGGCGTTAAGCCAATGAGTGAATGGTTATTAAGTAATGATGCGGCTTATGTCCATTATTGCCCGAATGAAACCATTGATGGTATCGCAATTCATAAAGAGCCAGATTTTGATGATAATAAAATTATTATTGCGGATTACTCTTCCTCTATTCTTTCCGGGCCGTTAGATGTTAGCCGTTATGGTATGATTTATGCTGGAGCGCAGAAAAATATTGGTCCGGCGGGGCTCACACTGGTTATTGTTCGTGAAGATTTATTAGGCAAAGCCCGTAAAGAAACCCCGTCTATTCTTGATTATACGGTGCTGGCAGAGAATGACTCCATGTTCAACACGCCGCCAACGTTTGCCTGGTATCTCTCTGGTTTGGTCTTCAAGTGGATGAAAGAGCAAGGCGGGGTACAAGAGATGGCAAAACGTAACCGTGCTAAGGCTGAGTTACTTTATAATGCCATTGATAACAGTGATTTCTACCATAACCAAGTCGTCCTTGAAAATCGTTCCCTGATGAATGTGCCGTTCAAGACGGCTGATGCCTCACTGGACAGCAAATTTCTGGCAGAAGCAGATGCACAAGGGTTGCAGGCATTGAAAGGTCACCGGGTTTCCGGCGGTATGCGTGCTTCTATTTATAATGCAATGCCTGTCGAAGGGGTTCAGGCTTTAGTTGATTTTATGGCTGATTTTGAGCGTCGTAACGGCTGATTTGTCAACTTTACCGGGAACAATGGTTCCCGGTCTATCTCAGGGTAGAAAAAAATATTTCCTCAAACGTAACAATGACTCACTTATAATTAAAAATAACCTAATTGAGAATCGGAGAGCCTGTTATTTATGCAATCCCTGATGCTACAACCTATTTCTTCCATTAGTGGAACTATTAACCTGCCAGGATCAAAAAGTGTTTCCAACCGTGCGTTATTACTGGCAGCCTTTGCTAAAGGTACTACCTGCTTAACTAACTTGTTGGACAGTGATGATATTCGTCATATGCTCAATGCCTTGGCTGCGTTGGGTGTCAGTTATCGTTTATCTGATGATCGTACCCGTTGTGAAGTTGACGGTATTGGTGGATTGATTACCCATAAAGGGCCGGTAGAACTGTTTCTGGGTAATGCCGGCACAGCAATGCGTCCCCTAACCGCCGCGTTATGCTTGGGAAAAAATGACGTCGTTCTTACCGGCGAACCTCGGATGAAAGAGCGCCCGATTGGTCATCTGGTGGATGCTTTGCGCCAAGGGGGCGCAGAAATTGATTATCTGGAGCAGGAAAATTATCCGCCGTTACACGTCAAAGGGGGTTTTGTTGGCGGCAAAGTGACGGTAGATGGCCGGGTTTCCAGCCAATTTTTGACCGCATTGCTGATGGCTGTACCATTGGCGGAAAATGATTCTGAGATTCATATTCAAGGGGAATTGGTTTCCAAACCTTATATTGATATCACTCTGGCATTGATGAAAAGTTTTGGTATTACCGTAAATCACGATCAATATCAGATTTTCCATATTAAAGGCCAACAGCAATACGTTTCTCCGGGCCACTATTTGGTTGAAGGTGATGCCTCTTCTGCTTCCTATTTTCTGGCGGCCGCAGCAATTAAAGGTGGTACTGTGCGGGTGACCGGAGTTGGTAAAAATAGCCTTCAAGGGGATATCAAATTTGCCAATGTGCTGGAGAAAATGGGGGCGAAAATTCGTTGGGGTGATGACTTTGTTGAATGTGAACGAGGCTCTCTCACTGGCATTGATATGGACATGAATGAGATTCCTGATGCAGCTATGACCATTGCAACCACTGCGTTGTTTGCGGCAGGGGAGACCGTCATTCGCAATATATACAATTGGCGGGTAAAAGAGACGGATCGGCTGCATGCGATGGCAACTGAATTGCGTAAAGTCGGTGCAGAGGTGGAAGAGGGGAGTGATTACATTCGCATCACACCACCACCAAGATTGTTACCTGCTGAAATTGGTACCTATAATGATCATCGAATGGCGATGTGTTTCTCATTGGTGGCGCTGTCCGATACACCGGTTACCATTCTCGATCCAGGTTGTACAGCAAAGACCTTTCCTGATTATTTCAATCAATTGGAGAGATTAAGCCAGCGAAAGTCATAATTATCGATTATTATGATTTAATAAAGCGTATTTCTTTGATCAAAATCTATCTACATGGCATGCGCTTATTTCGTTCACTCTGTGAGTGCGTATAATAAACGGCAGATATTGATTATTTTATTGAGTAAATATTCAGCATCTGGTGAAGTGTTAACTTGCCATGCTAAAGGAGAACAATAATGGTGGCGATAGCCCCAGTAATAACTGTTGATGGGCCAAGTGGTGCAGGTAAAGGAACATTATGCCAGGCACTGGCAGAGGCCTTAGGCTGGCAACTGCTTGATTCAGGTGCTATTTATCGAGTATTGGCACTGGCAGCGATTCATCATCAGGTGGATATCCAGTCTGAAGACGCGTTAGTTCCTCTGGCTGCTAATCTTGATGTGCGCTTTGTCCCTAGAAAAGGGAAGCTCAGTGTGATGCTTGAGGGCGAGGATGTCAGTAATGAGATCCGGACCGAGACGGTCGGCAATACTGCCTCGCAGGCGGCTGCTTTTCCACGAGTTCGTGAAGCCTTGTTACGGCGTCAGCGTGCTTTTCGGGTTGCACCGGGCTTGATTGCAGATGGCCGTGATATGGGAACTGTGGTGTTTTCTGATGCCCCGGTAAAAATATTCCTTGATGCCAGTGCAGAAGAACGTGCGCACAGACGTATGCTACAGTTGCAGGAAAAAGGCTTTAGTGTTAACTTTGAATGTCTTTTGTCCGAGATACAGGAACGTGATTACCGTGACCGTAACCGGGCAGTTGCGCCGTTAGCGCCGGCTGGAGATGCATTAATATTGGATTCAACCAGTATGTCTATCGAAGAAGTTATCGACAAGGCGCTAAATTATGCGAAAAAAATTCTCTCAATTACCTGAGCGATTTTAAGTTTTTAGCTTATAATTGATGACGACCTACTAAAAACTAGGTACGCGGGTAGAGAATTTTTCCGCAAACCAGACAACCTTGTTACAGGGAATCGTAGCAGGGCATGTAAAACAACCCCATTCGGCGGGAAGCTAAATGGACGTTAAATTAAAATCTTGAAGATCATTAACATGACAGAATCTTTTGCTCAACTCTTTGAAGAATCCCTGCAATCTATTGAAACTCGTCCAGGTGCTATCGTTCGCGGCATCGTTGTTGCTATTGATAAAGACGTTGTATTGGTCGATGCAGGTCTGAAATCAGAATCCGCTATTCCTGTAGAACAGTTTAAAAATGTTCAGGGTGAGCTGGAAATCCAGGTCGGTGATGAAATTGATGTTGCGCTAGACGCTGTTGAAGATGGTTTTGGTGAAACTGTTCTGTCTCGTGAGAAAGCAAAACGCCATGAAGCGTGGCTGATGCTGGAAAAAGCTTACGAAGACGCAGAAACAGTTACCGGCATCATCAACGGTAAAGTAAAAGGCGGTTTTACTGTTGAACTGAACGGTATCCGCGCATTCCTGCCTGGTTCTCTGGTTGATGTTCGTCCAGTTCGTGATACAACTCACCTGGAAGGTAAAGAGCTTGAGTTTAAAGTCATCAAACTGGATCAGAAACGCAACAACGTCGTGGTTTCTCGTCGTGCTGTTATCGAATCTGAAAACAGTGCAGAACGTGATCAACTGCTGGAAAACCTGCAAGAAGGTATGGAAGTTAAAGGTATCGTTAAGAACCTGACTGACTACGGCGCATTTGTTGATCTGGGTGGCGTTGATGGCTTGCTACACATTACTGATATGGCTTGGAAACGTGTTAAACATCCAAGTGAAATCGTCAATGTGGGCGATGAAATCGCAGTTAAAGTACTGAAATTTGACCGTGAGCGTACCCGTGTATCTCTGGGCCTGAAACAACTGGGCGAAGATCCTTGGGTAGCAATCGCTAAGCGTTATCCAGAAAGTACTAAACTGACTGGTCGCGTAACTAACCTGACTGATTACGGTTGCTTCGTAGAAATCGAAGAAGGCGTTGAAGGTCTGGTACACGTTTCAGAAATGGACTGGACCAACAAAAACATCCACCCATCTAAAGTGGTTAACGTTGGTGACGTTGTGGAAGTTATGGTTCTGGATATCGACGAAGAACGTCGTCGTATCTCCTTAGGTCTGAAACAGTGTAAAGCTAACCCTTGGCAGCTATTTGCTGAAACTCACAACAAAAATGACCGTGTTGAAGGTAAGATCAAGTCTATTACTGACTTTGGTATCTTCATTGGTCTGGATGGCGGCATTGATGGCTTGGTTCACCTGTCTGACATCTCCTGGAACGTTGCTGGAGAAGAAGCAGTTCGTGAATACAAAAAAGGTGATGAAATCGCGGCTGTTGTTCTGCAAGTTGATGCAGAACGTGAGCGTATCTCTCTGGGCATCAAACAACTGGCGGAAGATCCATTCAATAACTACCTGTCTGTGAACAAGAAAGGTGCTATTGTGACTGGTAAAGTGACCGCGGTTGATGCTAAAGGTGCGACAGTAGAACTGGCTGACGGCGTTGAAGGTTACCTGCGTGCATCAGAAGCTTCTCGTGACCGTGTTGAAGATGCAACGCTGGTTCTGAATGTGGGTGATGCAGTTGAAGCCAAATATACTGGTGTTGATCGCAAAAACCGCGTTATCAACCTGTCTGTTCGCGCTAAAGACGAAGCTGACGAAAAAGACGCTATCGCTTCTGTGAACAAGCAAGAAGACGCAAACTTTGCAAACAATGCAATGGCTGAAGCTTTCAAAGCAGCGAAAGGCGAATAATTCAAGTGAATAACGGTGGATAACACGTAAGTGTTATCCAAGTGCGGTAGTTTAGGGAGGTACTCATGACCAAGTCTGAATTAATTGAAAGACTTGCTGGCCAGCAATCTCATATTTCGGCCAAAACCGTTGAAGATGCAGTGAAAGAAATACTCGACCATATGGCAATAACATTGGCAGATGGTGAACGTATAGAGGTACGCGGATTCGGCAGTTTTTCTCTTCACTACCGTGCTCCGCGCGTAGGTCGTAACCCTAAAACCGGTGATAAAGTGGAGCTGGAAGGTAAATACGTTCCCCATTTTAAACCTGGCAAAGAGTTGCGTGATCGCGTGAATATCTACGATTAAGTTTGAAGATAACAAGTTATTGCTTATTCTAAACAGTGTTTCGATGCTGTTTTAGATTTATCACAAAGTGCTGGCCTTTTGGTCAGCACTTTTTTGATCTAATCAAGACTCATATAAAAAGAGCTGATTTTTATACTGAGAAAATCTACCCCATGAATCCTGCTAATCTGATGTTGTGTCCTTAGAAACTATTTGTATGCAAAACCAGTATCGTCATTGGTTGCAAATTTATTCGTGATATTTGCTTTTGATAAAAAATTGTATATAAATTGTTATAAATCATGAGGTATTATCAGCATCAGGCAACTTAATTTCGATAAATTTCGGAATATTCCTATATATCTTTAAGCGAAATCTATTGCATCGTTGAACACTTATTAATCCATAAGTGGTGAAAACATGATGATTTCAGTTAGAACTACTCTTCATACGGTGAATTAATGGAGAAGTGAATAGATGGCAATAGGATATTTCCTGCTGGTTGGTGATAAAACAACTTGTGGCGGCCAGATTATTACTGGTGACCACACTATGACATTTGACGGGTGAGCAACTGCTCGTGAAGGGGATAAGGTTACCTGTGGTAAACATCCCGGCACTTACATCATTGCCGGTGGTGTAACAGATATGTTTGACATGGGGCGTAAGCTGGCGGGCACATTGGATAGCATTAGTACTTGTCCCTGTCGGGCCCGATTTATTAATTCAGTGATGGACAGTTACGAGAAACAGGAGCAGCTTCGTCAACAAGCGCCTGCTCATATGGCAGCGCAAAACTTCTCATCACCGGTGAAGGAAATGGGAAATATCCAATCCTCACCACCGCCTGTAACACAGGCTCCTCCTCCGATCCCGTTATTTGCCAAATCCCGTCAGCGAGGTAAAGGCTGTACCGATGCCGGTACAGAAACTGAACCGGTAAATAACTTTGGTAGGATGGCGATATGTCAGGTTCCGTTATCTCCTGCTCCGGTAATGGTATCAAAACCTGAACAGCCCCCGCAGAGTAATAAACACCCACCTAAACCGGATAAACCGCAGGATAAAAAATTACCGTGGTATAAACGGTGGCTTAGCGGCAGCAAAGATAAGGCCGAAGCTGCTGCTATCGCGGTGACTGCAACTACCCGTAGCGCTATAGCGGATAGTGAAGCATTGGTGATGCGTTACATTGGCGGTGGTATTACCAGCGCCGGGCGTTGGCTGGCGGTACCAAATCCGTTGACAGTCGGATTAATGGGGCTGTTTTATTCATCCGGGTTAAATGAAGGCGAGGAAGATTACTTAAACTAGCATCATCTTAGTGAGATTGCAGAACAGCTTGGTAAAGCGCCGACCCGTGTTCGTTTTCGATGGATTAGAGATGAAAAAAGCGGCAGGATGACAGTTCAGGGGTATCACGTCAGCCCGGAGAGTGGTCTGGATAAAGTGCCGGTTCGTATGATGAAACTGAATCCGGCTACCGGTAATTACGAGTTCTGGGAACAAGGAGAAAATCGGCCAACGATTTTATGGATGCCAAACGAACAGGAATTTAAGGTTCCTCCCCATACTGGGAATGAGGAACAGCCGTTTATCTCGTCGCAGATAACGATATTACCGATTCCGGATAAAGTGGGTAGCGATATTGAATCGTTGCCGATACCGGAAGACAAGGATTTTCGCGATTACATTCTGGTATTTCCAGCCAATTTAGGTGTTAAACCGATCTATGTGATGTTTAATACCCCCCGAAATCAACCGGGAGTGGTGACTGGTCGAGGGCAAAAAGTTGAGGGTAATTGGTTAAGTCTTGCAGGACAAGATATGGGAGCGCCGATTCCCAGTCAGATAGCGGATAAGTTGCGAGGGAGGACATTTAATAATTTCGATGATTTTAGAAGAGCGTTTTGGAAAGAGGTTGGTAATGATCCTGAGTTGGTAAAGGATTTTTCTGATGTAAATAAAAAAAGAATTAGAGTATGCGCCATTTTCCATTCCAACTGAACAAATAGGTGGAAAGAAAAAATTCGATATCCACCATGTAAAACCAATTAAAGATGGTGGAGCTGTCTATGATATTGATAATTTACGAGTGGTAACACCGAAAAAACATATTGAGTTCCATTCTAACAGAGAGGGTATGTAAGATGGAACTGAAAAATAAACTGGAAGATTATACTGAAGCTGAATTCTTATCCCTATTGAATAAAATATGGGCGGTGGATGTTTCAGAGGAAGAACATGATAATTTAATAGATCATTTTGAAAAACTTGTAGAACATCCAAACGGAAATGGACTAATTTTCTATCCAGAGAATGGAGTTGAAGATAGCCCGGAAGGTGTGCTCAAAGTTATAAAAGAATGGCGAGCCGAAAACGGTAAACCGGGCTTTAAAGAATAGCAGTCGGATAAGTGATGAAAAGGGTTTTTACAATCCTTTTCATCACGCAGATTAATACCTTGTGGATAATATACCAACATTGAATCGCTGCCGGTGTTGGAATTATATCTTAGTATTTCCAGCCGATTTTGGCATTAAATCGAACTAACAATATGAAATACATCATGTTCAGTTTATTAAAGATGATGCTTCTGTTTATGGACTCAATAACCTGCGAGTAGTAACTCCGAAGCGACATATTGAAATTCATAAAAATGGTAAATGAATATGAAAAAGATATCTGATTATACAAAAAAAGAGTTCCTTGATTTTGTCATAGGCATTTGTACCGATACATACTCCATAGAGAAAGATCATATATACCCGTTATCCTTCAAGTTGCCTCTTTGTTGGCTGCACTCGCTCACTCCGGTCACATAGTTTCCTATGCTCCCGGGGATTGACTCCCTTGCCGTCGCGATGCATCTTGAAATCCATAGGGTATAGTTGCTGTCATGGAATTTGAGCGTCTATCAGAACAGCCTGCTGGGTCTGATCTTCTATATTACCCAGAGTATGGGAAAAGTGGTCCTAGTGCCATAGTGCATGAAATAAAAGAATGGAGAGCTAGAAACGGTAAACCGGGCTTTAAAAAATAGCGGTCTGAAACACCCAATAGGGCGTTCGTTCTTATAAAGTTATTGGTCTAACTGTAAGTGAGATCTTAATCTAATATATTGATTTTTATGATGTTCAGCCATTCTTCTTAACTCTTCATCAAGAAACATATCCGGCAACTCGTAATCATCCCTGTGTTCAGAGAGATTAACTTGAAGTGATTCAAGAACTTTATGGAGTTCAATCCAATACTTCACAAGACAGTGATGCTGGGATCGTTCTTGTAGCAGATAACCAAAGTCTTCAACATATTTTCTGGCTGTTAGAAAATCTTCATGCTCAAGTTTTTCTAACAGAAAGTAATAAGCAGGGATCATCAGGCTTCTGATGCGCTCTTTCTCGACCTCAATATCGTCTTTGACTTTATTCACAATGTTGGCGAGGCGAGATCGAATACAAGCCGATAGGATTCAAAACGCGGACGAACTCATGAGAGCCTGGCGCTGCTAAGTATAGTTTGTCGCCAGATAAATCGTCGTATTCAAAACCTGCTGGCCGGTCAATGATATCAACAAGGTTACATTCATCATTGTTATCAGGGTTAGAGAACAATCGGCCTTCATGCTCTTTAATCGTCTTTGTGTCCTTATCGGTCAGGAGGCATATTGCAATAGATGGGAGATCAAGTGGGTTGCTATAATGAGGTTCAACGTTGAATGCTCTGGCGATATTTTCAACATTGTTTCGTTTTGTTACATAATCGACATCAACAGAAGTTATGAAAACTTCGTTAGGTAAATTATTTTTCGAGTATTTATGAAGGTATGTATTTACCCAGTAGCGCACGGCTTGACCACCAACAGTGATTGCTGGCCCTGCTAAGCTATCAGCGTTTTGGATTAACTCTTGATTGAGCAAATAAATTTGCTCAGAAGGCGGTATGTGTTCAACAGTCATAAAAAAGAGCCAAATATTATAAACACTTGGCTCAATATATCATGTTCGGTACAGGGGAAGAATCAGAAGTTCGGAGCCATATCTGCAACGGAGCTACCTGATGGCACACTTAAAGTTGGCCTTTGTATAAAGGGCTGTGGAGTTGCATGACCACTCTTCTGCTCTTTTACACGTTGAGCGTAGGCAACATGTTGTGCTTTTTTGATATCAGGTGCATTCATCTTGAAGTTCTCCCTACGAGGGAATTAATTTAAGAGATCTTTGCACAAAATATATGCCAAAGTCACAGCAACTTCAACTAAGTTTGTTGGATCATGTTTTTAATGGCGTAAACGCCTTATCGGATAACACAACGGAACGGGGCAGGAAATTGAGAATATTCTAGCCGTAGTTCTTGAATTTAATGCGTGTGTCGAGAATCGTTACCGCTCCGGTATCCTCTGTTCAGTACGGATAAGATGTCCCATAGCTTGATACAACCCTTCTCGTTTAATTAACAATAAGTAATGAAACCAGAGCAGTTGTTTTGAATAAGGTTTCATAATAGTGCTACACCCATTTTTTGTCTTCCTGGTTTTTGCTGTGATGAAAACGATTTCAACAAGGCATCAACATAATTAAGCAACTGCCACATAAATTGACAACTATGATTTCGCGTCACTGTCTCATGGAGCGATTGCCATAACCGTTCTATCTTATTTAGTACTACAGCCGTACTTCTTTTTTCAACAGAAGAAACGTTCATAAGAAAGCTTCAATTCATGCGATTTTCCTGCGTCATGAACATCAGAAAAAACACGGATTTTGTCACCGACATTGATGATGGAAAGTGGGTTTTGGTGTTGCTTTCCTCTTGGTGCCACCATATTATAAAACCAGATTTTGTTGCGGAGTTAATGGCATGAAACCATCAATAGTCTTAGCCGCCAATCGGGAGGCTATCCGTCGCGTAGTAGAATCTCATCGTGCTCGTAATGCCCGTGTTTTCGGGTCTGTTATACACGGTGATGACACCGAAGACAGTGACTTGGACATCTTGATTGATCCGACGCCGGAAACCACCCTCTTTGACATTGGCGCGATCCGGCATGAGTTGTTGCAACTGCTCGGTGTGCCAGTGGATGTGCTGACTCCGAAGGCACTACCAGAGAAATTCAGGGCGACCGTTCTTGCCGAGGCTGTGCCTGTATGAGCCGTGATCAGCAGCGTCTTGTCGACTATCTGGCGCACATCCTAGAAGCCATCAAGCGTATCGACAGCTACACGGAGGACATGGATGAACTGGCGTTCCTAAACAACCAGTTGGTGCAGGACGCCGTGATCCGTAACTTTGAGATCATCGGCGAGGCCAGTAACAACATTGGGAAGCACTATCACAATTTCGCCGTTGCTAACCCTGAATTGCCATTGTCGTTCGCTTACCATATGCGTAATGCTTTGGCTCATGGCTACTTCAAGGTGGATCTTGAGATTGTCTGGAAAACTATCCATAGTGCTCTACCGGGGCTTTACCAGCAAGTTCTAGAAGTGATGCCTAAGGATCTCCACGAAATTTAGTTTGATTAAAAACGTTATTCGAGCCTCAGGCATGGAATTTCCTGATTTAATGAAAATTCAGATTAAATAATGTTATTGAATATGAGAAGAAATAGATTCCAAGCATAATGAGAATAACACCGCTGGTGTAATTAATAAACTTGATAACACGATGACTGAGCATTTTCCTGGAGAAAAATATAACAGCATTAATAAAGGCAACCCAAACAATAACGCCAATAATGGTCCCTATTGCACCAATAGCTAAACTATATTTATCTGATGCAATATTGTTGAGTTGTGCACTGACAGACAGCCAAAAAATAACATTATATGGATTTAATAGTGTTAACAATACACCATCAAAAAATTGCCTATGATAGGGTTTTGAGATGATATTGATATTTTCCTCATTTTTCCTATTTATGAAGCTGGTAATACCAAACCAAATGACCATTAATGCCCCTAAAAAACCTAAAATAGGCATAAAAATAGTATTGGAAAATAATTGTAATATACCAAAGCCCAAAAGTAACAAATAAATTATATCGGCAAAACAAGCACCTAAACCAAAAACTACTGCGTGAAGACAACTGATATTCAAATGTCTACGCATAATTTCTATATTTATAGGGCCAACGGGAGCCGCAGCTCCCAATCCTAAAAGAAAAAATGTTCCTAATGTACCAATTACATCAACCATATAATTAATTCCATAACATGAGATGTTTATTTAGTGATAATCCAATGAAGCTTTGTAATGATATTCTGCACCCTTCGGAAAAACTACGAATAGCATGGGGTTTCCTGGTGTTTATTATAATCAAATCTCCTTGTTCTGGTTTAATAAGGATGGATGGCGGAAGTGTGCCTCGCCAATCGTTTTCTGCATTATCTTCGATTAACTCGGTAATAGGGATTTCAGGAACATCCCACAGCTCAAGCTCTCCTCCATTTGTAGGCATTTTTATATAGATATTCACTGAGAATTGGCCCAACAAATTGACCGATTGTTGTTGAAGGCCATCAAAATGGGGTTGTTTTTCAACCATAAAAGAGCGTTCCGGCCTGCTCATCACTCTGGCAATACCCACATGCATCTTTTTACCTTCAAAGTTTGCAATGCTGGCCCCGGCGGACCATATCTCGTCCAGTTCTAAACGAAATTTATCGAAAGGCGCTAACATTGGAGCACAGAAATTTCTGACATTTCTGATGGCAGGTAACGCATTTTCAAAATATTTTTTATAGCTATCGCTATCTTTGGATTTGCCAAAAGTTGTATTGTAAGACGGACCAATTCTATCAACACCATAATCAACTAAAACAACTTCATCTCCTTTTTTCAAATCATGAGGGTGACATTCCAGATTTTCGTGGGAGAGGAGAAAATCAGAGAGCTTGTTTGCAATAGAACTATCAACATATTTCTTTATATGGATTGCTAACACTTCATCATTAAATAATTTAGTAAGATGATGTTCTTGCAGAGAGTCAGATACAATTATTTTGTTTTTCATAAAAACCACCTCATTGTATTTAACATGATTTTTTGATTATTTTCCATATAAAAATAGAATGGAAATATTAATTTAGTATTATTTAAATCTAATCAATGCGATCTTAATCACAAAACAAAAAGTAGACAAGCAGTTAAGTAGTTTCACTAATTCGGTGATCAATAACTTAGGTAATATCTGATAATAATTATTTTTATTGTTTTATACTCGTCATCTTTCAAGTTGCCTCTTTGTTGGCTGCACTCACTCACCCCGGTCACATTGTTATCTGTGCTCCCGGGGATTCGCTCCCTTGTCGTCGCGATCCATATTGAAATCCATTGGGTATACATATAGTTGGATTAATTGTTCTATTAATCTATACCCGTCATCTTTCAAGTTGCCTCTTTGTTGGCTGCACTCGCTCACCCCGGTCACATAGTTTGCTATGCTCCCGGGGATTCACTCCCTTGCCGTCGCGATGCATCTTGAAATCCATTGGGTATATAGGCTTGGTTAATAATTTCAAAAATGAATTTGATATTTAATTATAATAATAAGTGAATAATGTAACTTATCGTGAGTTTATAATGTTTATTTATGTCTGTAATGAGAATGCAGACAAAACATTACGAAATATTTTATTTGATATCAGTATCGCAATGTTGCATTTGCGATCAATATAACATTTTGTGGGTAATTAGCAGGTGGCAGTTTCTGTATTTGCGAAGCTGTTCGCATATATTTTTGAAATGACTGTTAACCTGAAATTAATCTGCGAAGATGTTTGATAATTTTTCTTGTGCTTCTGGCTGCTTTGTAAAAAATAAGGAATACTCTTCTGGAAAAATAAAAGGGTAAGGATGAATAAGGATGTGGTTTTCAGTTGTGATAAATAAGATAACAACAAATTGGAAACAACCTATACCAATCATTAGCGTGAATCAGGCTGCAATAGCTATTATTGTCGGTATTGTACCCTTGCTTTTTTTGCCTGAGTTACCACAGAAATGGCAGGTTATGACATTGCTATTACTGGCGCTATTCTGCTTATTCTTACCATTTTGTCTTTGCCGGATGGTTTCAATTTCGTTACTGGCATTTCTTATTGGGTGCTGGCAGGGAAATCATTTGCTCGAACAGATAATCTATTTTAGTGAAAAAGCGCATTTATCACGGGTTATTATTGAAAGTTTATCATTAGATAATGAAGAGAAAAGCAGGGTTATCCTGCGTATTATTGAGAATGAAAACAAAGTTATTTTTCCGCCACTGTATGTTTCCGCTTATTGGGATATTTCGCCTGAATCTCTGTGTGCTGGTCAAGAATGGCGGCTGAAAATGAAATTACGGCCAGTTCATAGTCAGCTAAATCAAGGTGGATATGATAGCCAGCGTAGGGCATTAGCTATCCGCCGACCTTTAACAGGGAAAGTCATTCATGCTGAATTAATTGACGGGAAATGTAACTTACGTCAGCGATTGGTCAGTCATATTGCACCGGATATTCGTGAATTGAAGCATAGTGGCATTGCGATGGCATTAGCATTCGGAGAGCGTCAGTGGTTAAGTAAGGAGGATAATTTATTATTACAACAAACAGGTACGGCTCACCTTATGGCCATTTCAGGGTTGCATATTACCGTTGCCAGTATGTTTGGTTGGGGGATGGCAAGATTATTGCAATTCTTTTTTCCTATACGTTGGATAGGGCACAGATTTCCATTGATTATCGGTTGGATAGTGGCAATAAATTACGTCTGGTTATCGGGTTGGGGCATTCCGGCTATTCGTGCATTACTGGGTTTAACGCTCTGGCTATATTTACGTTACAGAAATATTCTCTGTTTCCCTTGGCAGTGGGCATTGTGGACAGCCGCAATGATTCTCTTATTTGATCCCCTGACTGTGCTTTCTGATAGCTTCTGGCTCTCCTTCTTTGCTGTGATGGCGATAATGTTCTGGTTCTTTTGGGCGCCGTTGATTGAGCCATTTCGTTATGGTTGGAAATGGCTATGGCTGCGCGGGTTATATATGCAAATGGGTATGATGCTGATGCTTATTCCTCTCCAGCTATTATTATTTCATGGTGTCAATTTTGCCGCTTTATTTGCTAACTTCTGGGCCGTGCCAATCATCTCTTTTATTACTGTTCCGTTGATTATGCTGGCATTAATAAGTAATTTTTGTTCTCTTATTCATGCGTTATTATGGCAATTAGTCGATTACTCTGTAACCTTCTCTTTAATTCCTTTGCCAGTTTTGCAACAGTCATGGAGTGAAACGGGTCGTTTTCCTCTATTAATAACGTTTATTGGCTGGTTTGTTGTCATCATTTGGCGATTTGCTTGGTGGCAATCATATAAGTTACTGATTGGCATTTCTTTAGGGATAATGCTCTGCTATCTGAGGCGCAACGAAGAATATCTGTGGCGATTTTCTATGCTGGATGTTGGGCACGGGCTTGCGGTTATCATTGAAAAAGATGGCAAAGCACTGATTTTTGATACCGCTAATCGTTGGGAAACTGGCAGTATGGCAGAAAGGGTGATAATCCCTTATTTGCGTTGGCATCGATTAACGCCAGAGCAGATTATTATCAGTCATGATCATCTTGACCATACCGGTGGGTTAGAATCCTTACAACAAAAATATCCAGGTATTGCTGTGAGAAGTTCTTTAATTAATCAGCAACATCTTCCATGTATACGCGGTGAACAGTGGCTCTGGCAGGGGTTGAGCTTCCGTGTATTATGGCCGCCGGTAAGATCATTACACGCAGGTAATGACGAATCTTGTGTCATTCGGGTAGAAGATGGCAAACATAGCTTGCTTTTAACCGGAGATCTGGAAAAGCAAGGGGAATATAAGCTATTGGGAATAGAAAAAGAGAATTTAAGATCGACCGTATTGCAGGTTCCACATCATGGTAGTAACACGTCATCTACAGCCGCTTTTATTCATACCGTCTCACCACAATATGCACTGGCCTCTGTTGCACGTTATAGCCCGTGGCGACTTCCTTCGGTTAAAGTACAGCGACGTTATCGTAAAATTGGGGCAGAATGGCGTAGTACCGCAGTATCCGGGCAGATAACGGGTTATTTTTATGGCGATCACGTTGAAATGATGAGCTATAGGCAACAAATTATGTCACGTTGGTATCATCAGTGGTTTGGTATTCGTAGTGATCATGAGTAGAATAACCCGCTATTTCTTTTTGTGTTGGTAACTCAATAATGAATGATAAAGACCTTTCTACCTGGCAGACATTTCGCCGACTATGGCCAATTGTCTCTCCGTTCAGAATTGGGCTGATAGTTGCTGCGGTTGCACTGATCCTTAATGCTGCCGGTGATACGTTAATGCTTTCATTGCTTAAGCCTTTACTTGATGAAGGTTTCGGCAAAGCAAGCAGTGATGTACTGAAATGGATGCCACTGATTGTGATTGCTTTAATGATTATGCGAGGGCTATCCGGGTTTGTATCAAGTTATTGTATCTCTTGGGTCTCCGGTAAAGTGGTAATGCAGATGCGTCGCCGTCTGTTCAGCCATATGATGGGGATGCCGGTGTCATTTTTTGATCAGCAATCTACAGGGACGCTGCTTTCCCGTATCACTTATGATTCTGAGCAAGTGGCCTCCTCCTCTTCCAGTGCACTGATTACTGTGGTCAGGGAAGGGGCATCCATAATCGGCCTGTTTATTTTGATGTTTTACTATAGCTGGCAATTATCTCTGATCCTGATTGTGATTGCGCCGATTGTGTCATTGGTGATTCGTGTGGTATCGAAGCGATTTCGCAGTATTAGTAAAAATATGCAGAATAGCATGGGGCAAGTCGCAGCCAGTGCTGAGCAGATGTTGAAAGGGCATAAAGAAGTGCTCATTTTTGGCGGGCAGAAAGTAGAAACTGAGCGCTTTAATAAAGTCAGTAACCATATGCGTCAGCAAGGCATGAAAATGGTTTCTGCTTCATCAATTTCTGATCCCATCATTCAGCTTATTGCCTCGTTTGCTTTGGCTTTTGTCCTGTATGCAGCAAGTTTCCCGGATATTATGGAAACACTGACAGCGGGTAAAATTACGGTCGTATTTTCATCAATGATTGCGTTGATGCGTCCATTGAAATCGTTGACTAATGTTAATGCGCAGTTCCAGCGAGGCATGGCCGCTTGTCAGACTCTGTTTTCGATTCTGGATATGGAACAGGAAAAAGATGACGGTAAGCTGGAGCTTAAAAAAGCGAACGGTGATATTGAATTCCGTAATGTGACTTTCTGCTATCCAACCAAGGAATTACCGGCGTTACAAAATATTTCCATGTATATCCCGGCGGGAAAAATTGTTGCTTTGGTAGGGCGTTCTGGTTCTGGTAAATCCACAATAGCGAATTTGCTGACCCGTTTTTATGATGTCAACGAAGGTAATATTTTGCTGGATGGGCATGACTTGCGGGAATATACGCTCTCTTCCTTGCGTGGACAGGTTGCTCTGGTATCGCAGAATGTGCATCTATTTAATGACACGGTAGCGAATAATATTGCTTATGCCAGTGAAAACCGATACAGCCGTGAAGAGATTGAGAAAGCCGCTGAGATGGCTTATGCAATGGACTTCATCAGGAAGTTAGATAACGGCTTGGATACGATGATCGGTGAGAATGGTGTGCTACTTTCTGGCGGCCAACGTCAGCGTATTGCTATTGCACGTGCCTTGTTGCGTGATTCTCCGGTTTTGATTCTTGATGAGGCAACCTCGGCGCTGGACACGGAATCTGAACGGGCAATTCAGGCTGCACTGGATGAATTGCAGAAAAACAGAACCTCGCTGGTTATTGCACATCGTCTATCAACCATTGAAAACGCGGATGAAATTCTGGTGATTGAAGATGGGCATATTGTTGAACGGGGTAACCATCTCTCTCTGTTGGAGCGAAATGGTGTCTACTCACAACTACATCGGATGCAATTTGGTCAATGATTGAGCGCATATGGTCAGGCCGCTCATGGCTTTATTTGCTGTTATTACCTTTTTCAGCCCTTTACGGGCTGATAAGTGGCTTACGGTGGTTGAGTTATAAAACAGGGTTGAGGCAATCCTGGAAAGCGCCTGTGCCTGTTGTGGTGGTGGGTAATCTAACTGCCGGCGGTAATGGTAAAACGCCGGTGGTTATTTGGCTGGTGGAGCAGTTGCAGCAAAAAGGTTATCGGGTTGGTGTTGTTTCCCGCGGTTATGGGGGGAAAGCAGAAAATTATCCTCTGTTGGTGACTGAAAATGTCACCACGGCTCAGGCCGGTGATGAACCAGTATTAATTCATCGTCGTACTGGCGCACCAGTGGCTATTGCGCCAAAACGGGTTGAGGCGGTGAGAGCATTACTGGCAGACACGCCATTGGATATCATCGTGACTGACGATGGTTTACAGCATTATGCTTTGCAGCGGGATTTTGAAATTGCGGTTATTGATGGCATGCGCCGTTTTGGGAATGGTTGGTGGCTTCCGGCTGGCCCAATGCGTGAACTATCTGGGCGGTTGAACAGGGTTAATGCCATTATCACCAACGGTGGTACTCCTCAGCCAGGCGAATTATCCATGACATTAGCTGGCGAGTTAGTTGTGAATATGGTGAGCGGTGAAAAACGAGCCGTGAATCTGATGCCTCGTGCTGTTGCGATGGCTGGAATCGGCCATCCACCTCGGTTCTTTGCGACCTTGCAGCAGTTAGGCGCTGACCTACAAAAGGAGTACGCATTTGCCGATCATCAAACGTACACCGAAGATCAACTAAACCACCTGACTGATGCAAACCAGAATTTACTGATGACAGAAAAAGATGCGGTTAAGTGTTTTAGTTTTGCTCAGCCAAATTGGTGGTATTTACCAGTAGATGCTCGGTTACCCCATGAAAAGGGAGAGATAATGCTGAACAAGATTTGTTCGTTATTGGAGATGAATAAAAATATTAAGTAAATATACCCTATGGATTTCAAGATGCATCGCGACGGCAAGGGAGCGAATCCTTGGGAGCATAGCTAACTATGTGACCGGGGTGAGCGAGTGCTGCCAACAAAGAGGCAACTTGAAAGATAACGGGTATAACAAGAGTTAACGATGATACCAAGCTTATGTTATTCTGAGTTGCACTAAATTAAAGCTCCATAATTGGAGGATGTATGGATCACCGTTTACTCGAAATTATTGCCTGCCCTGTATGTAACGGAAAACTCAGTTACGATAAAGAGAATTTTGAACTCATTTGTAAGTTGGATCGACTCGCGTTTCCTGTACGTGATGGCATTCCCGTCCTGTTAGAGCACGAAGCCCGTGAATTACCTCTGGATGAGGAAAAATAAGACATGTTCACCGTTATTATTCCTGCTCGCTTTGCTTCAACCCGTTTACCCGGTAAACCTTTAGCCGATATTCACGGCAAGCCGATGATTGTCCGTGTCATGGAGCGGGCGAAGCGTTCAGGTGCTGCACACGTCATTGTGGCAACAGATAATCACGACGTTGTTGATGCTGTTGTGGCAGCCGGTGGAGAGGCTTGTCTGACCAACGAAAATCACCATTCTGGTACTGAACGGTTAGCTGAGGTTATCAACAAATATCAATTTTCCGATGATGAAATTATCGTTAATGTTCAGGGGGATGAACCATTAATTCCCGAAGAGATCATTAAACAGGTTGCAGAGAATTTGGCGGGTTGTAAAGCGGGAATGGCAACGTTGGCTGTACAGATTCATGATGCGGAGGAAGCTTTTAACCCTAATGCTGTGAAAGTCGTTATGGATAAACAGGGTTATGCGCTCTATTTCTCCAGAGCAACCATTCCCTGGGAGCGTGACCGTTTTATTCAATCACGAGAAACGATTGGGGATAATTTCCTGCGTCATATTGGTATTTATGCCTATCGTGCGGGTTTTATCCGTCGCTATGTGCAATGGGAGCCGAGCCCGTTGGAGCAAATTGAAATGCTGGAACAATTGCGGGTACTTTGGTATGGCGAAAAAATTCATGTGGGGATTGCATTAAAAGCGCCGGGAGTGGGCGTTGATACGCCGGAAGATTTGGCAGCAATCAGAAAAGTGTTTACTGAAATTTGATTGGTTGTTTGAACTTATTTTTTGATTAACGAAAGCGCGTCATTCATTGTTGTTTATTTCTATATTGTTTCTATCGCGCTTTCGTTTCTCCATCTATTTTTACTTTAAGAAGTCGCTTGAGAGTTGTTTCTCGGCTGAGAATGCTCTGATTTTTGTGGGTGTTCCAGATCCTTCGACGGCTTAATACGTTGCCAGAGGGTGCCTAAAGTTTCATACCACACTCGTTCTGAATGAGATAGAAAATAAGCTGAGGGCAGATATTTTTCCCAAGGATGTAATGGTGAAGTGATCGCTAATTGGTTAGCTGGGCCGGGAATGGGGTTCAACCCATGTTGTTTAAAGAAAGTGATTGCTCGCTGCATATGATTGGCGGAAGTTACTAAAATAAAGGGTTGGTTACCAATCAGTTTCTTAACTTCATTGGCTTCTTGCTCAGTATCCATTGGCTTTGTTAGTGCAATCGTATCTTCTGCTGACACGCCGAGCGATTGGGTTACGATAGCGGCAACTTCAGCGCTACTTTTAACATTCGCCCCTTTGCCGCCGGTAAAGACCATTTTAGAGCCGGGGTTCAGGTGATATAAGCGGATACCTTCTGTCACTCGTGGCAAGCTGTTATTAAGTAAGTTTGAACTGGGTGCCCAATTTGGGTTATAAGTGAATCCACCACCAAGAACGACGATATAATCAACCGGTGGATTGTGACCAGGATCAGATTGATTGCTTTTAGCATAAACCGATTCCAGTGGTAACAGCAGCTTATCGGCAACAGGTTGCAAACTTAGCAGAAGTAGGGCGAGCCAACTGAATGTCAAAATTGTTTTTCCTGTTTTTTGCCAACGGGTAAACCACAGCAGTAATAAAGCAGCAAGTGAAATTAGCAATATTAATGGCAGAGGCATTACCATTGCGCCAAGGTACTTTTTAAATAAAAATTGCATTTATTTGCCTTAATTTGGTTGAATTATAGCCATGTGGTTTACAGATTGTTGTCAAAAGTGGTTATATCAACGAATGCTGTGCCAAAATAGCAGTTAGCGTAATAAAATCTCAACAGATAAATCAGATTTATTCCATTAGTGAGGCAGTTTTTCATGCGGGATCGCAATTTCGATGATATTGCAGACAAATTCTCTCGTAATATTTACGGCACAACCAAAGGTAAAATCAGGCAAGCCGTTGTCTGGCAGGATATCAGCGAATTACTGGCTCAATTACCTCAACGTCCACTACGTATTTTAGATGCGGGTGGTGGTGAGGGAAATATGGCATGTCAATTAGCTGAATTGGGTCATCAAGTGATATTGTGTGATTTATCAGAAGAGATGATCCAGCGGGCAAGGCTGGCCGCGGAAGAAAAGGGGGTCAGCCAAAATATGCAATTTATACAAAGCCCGGTACAAGAAATTAGCCAATATATAGAACAGCCGGTAGATCTGGTATTGTTTCATGCGGTACTGGAATGGATTACCGATCAGAAATATGCAATAGAAATGTTAACGAATATCATTAATCTTGGCGGTGCGTTGTCTTTAATGTTTTACAATGCCAATGGTTTGGTAATGCGTAATGCTATTTTAGGTAATTTTCATTTGGCGACACCCAATATACAACGTCGCAGAAAACGTTCATTATCGCCTCAGAATCCATTGGCGCCGGAGCAGGTATATCAATGGCTTGATGAATTAAATATGACGATTACCGGCAAAACAGGCGTGCGTGTTTTTCACGATTATTTGCAAAATCGCCAATTACAGAGTGAAAACTTTCCAGCATTGTTAGAATTGGAACAGCGTTATTGTCGCCAGGAACCTTATATCAGTCTGGGGCGTTACATTCATGTCATGGCACGCAAGCCAGCTTTAACAGTTTAAAGGACAAATTATGAGTGAATATTCCCAGACTGTCCCGGAACTGGTGTCTTGGGCCAGGAAAAATGATTTTTCCATCTCCTTGCCTGTAGAAAGACTGGCTTTTCTGATGGCAATTGCGGTGTTGAACAGCGAGCGTCTTGATGGCGAGATGAGCGAAGGGGAGCTGGTTGATGCTTTTCGTGAAGTTTGCAAAGGATTTGAGCAGACCACAGAATCTGTCGCTGTGCGGGCCAACAATGCTATCAATGACATGGTGCGTCAGAAACTTCTTAACCGTTTCACCAGTGAATTGGCCGATAACCATGCAATCTATCGCTTAACCCCGCTTGGAATAAGTATCAGTGACTACTACATTCGTCAGCGGGAATTTTCTACCTTACGTCTTTCGATGCAACTTTCGGTGGTGGCGAGTGAGTTACACCGGGCAGCAGAAGCGGCAGAAGAAAGGGGGGATGAATTTCATTGGCACCGTAATGTTTTTGCGCCGCTGAAATATTCTGTGGCGGAAATCTTCGACAGCATCGACATGTCTCAGCGCGTAATGGACGAGCAGCAAAACTCGGTTAAAGAAGATATTGCGGCGTTGCTGAATCAAGATTGGCAGGCAGCCATTGCCAACTGTGAGCAACTGTTATCCGAAACATCGGGTACGTTGCGGGAACTCCAGGACACACTGGAAGCGGCTGGAGATAAATTACAGGCTAATTTGTTGCGTATTCAGGAAGCCAATATGGACAGTGGCGGATCAGAACTGGTTGATAAACTGGTGTTTGATCTGCAAAGCAAACTGGACCGTATTATCAGTTGGGGTCAACAGGCGATTGATTTATGGATCGGCTATGATCGTCACGTTCACAAATTTATCCGTACTGCGATCGACATGGATAAAAATCGTATTTTCTCTCAGCGTTTACGTCAGTCAGTTCAACACTATTTTGATAATCCGTGGACCCTCACCATTGCTAACGCCGAACGGTTGTTAGATATGCGGGATGAAGAATTGGCGTTACGTAATGAAGAAGTAACGGGTGAACTGCCATTAGCGCTGGAATATGAAGAATTCAGTGAAATAAACGAACAACTGGCGGAAATGATTGAAAAAGCGCTGTTGATATATCGGCAGGAACAACGCCCGTTGGATTTGGGCGCCGTATTAAGGGACTACCTTACTCAGCATCCGCTTTCTCGTCACTTTGATGTGGCGCGTATTCTGGTGGATCAGGCTGTACGATTGGGTGTGGCAGAAGCGGATTTCTCTGGGTTGCCAGCGGAATGGTTAACGATTAATGATTACGGAGCCAAGGTACAGGCACATGTCATCGACACATATTGAACAATTTATGCCAGTTAAACTGGCACAGGCGTTAGCCAATTCACTTTTCCCAGAACTGGATAGCCAACTTCGCGCGGGTCGTCATATCGGGATAGATGATCTTGATAACCATGCTTATCTGATGGATTTTCAGGAGCAATTGGAGGAATTTTACGCCCGCTATAATGTGGAGTTGATCCGTGCGCCGGAAGGTTTCTTCTATCTGCGGCCCCGTTCAACCACATTGATCCCGCGCTCGGTATTATCAGAGCTGGATATGATGGTAGGAAAAATTCTTTGTTATCTCTATCTCAGCCCGGAACGTCTGGCTAATCAGGGGATTTTTACTGCTCAGGAGCTGTACGAAGAGCTGATCTCACTGGCCGATGAGGGCAAGTTGATGAAGTTTGTCAACCAGCGCTCCTCCGGTTCCGATTTGGATAAACAGAAATTGCAGGAAAAAGTGCGTACGGCACTGAACCGTCTGCGCCGTTTGGGCATGGTCTATTTCCTGCCGAATGACAACAACAAATTTACCATTACTGAGGCGGTATTCCGTTTTGGTGCTGATGTACGCAGTGGCGACGATCCTCGTGAAGTCCAACTGAGGATGATCCGTGATGGTGAAGCAATGCCGGTTGAAGGCGGCTTGTCGCTTGATGACAGTGAAAATGATGAAACACCGGATAACTCAGCAGAAGGTGCGGGAGATGAACAACCATGATTGAACGCGGTAAATTTCGTTCACTGACGCTGGTTAACTGGAATGGTTTTTTTGCCAGAACATTTGATCTTGATGAATTAGTGACCACCTTATCAGGCGGTAATGGGGCGGGTAAATCCACCACGATGGCGGCTTTTGTCACCGCGCTAATCCCTGATTTAACCTTGTTGCATTTCCGTAACACCACCGAAGCTGGTGCAACTTCCGGTTCTCGTGATAAAGGTTTGCACGGCAAGTTGCGTGCGGGGGTCTGTTACTCAACGCTGGATGTCATTAACTCTCGGCATCAGCGGGTCATCGTTGGGGTGAGGCTGCAACAGGTAGCGGGGCGTGACCGTAAGGTCGATATCAAACCTTTTATGATTCAAGGGTTGCCAACCGCTATTCAACCTACGCAGTTATTGACTGAAAATGTGGGTGAAAGACAGGCGCGAGTATTGCCACTGAATGAACTGAAAGATCGCCTTGATGAGATGGAAGGTGTGCAGTTCAAACAATTTAACTCCATCACCGATTACCATGCGCTGATGTTTGATTTGGGTGTGATCCCCAAACGCCTGCGTTCAGCAAGTGATCGCAGTAAATTCTATCGTCTGATCGAAGCTTCCCTGTATGGTGGTATTTCCAGCGCCATTACCCGTTCCTTGCGTGATTATTTATTGCCGGAAAACAGCGGTGTTCGGAAGGCATTTCAGGATATGGAAGCGGCGCTGCGTGAAAACCGTATAACGTTGGAAGCTATCCGGGTAACTCAATCCGATCGCGATCTGTTTAAACATTTGATCACCGAAGCGACTGCTTACGTTTCCGCTGATTATATGCGCCATGCTAATGAGCGTCGCACTCATTTGGATCAGGCACTGGCATTGCGTGGAGAGCTATTTGGTAGCCATAGGCAACTGGCAACCGAACAGTATCGCCATGTCGAAATGGCGCGGGAACTGGCGGAGCAGAGTGGAGCTTCTGTTGATTTAGAAGCTGATCATCAGGCCGCCAGTGATCATCTGAATTTGGTGCAGACAGCCATGCGCCAGCAAGAAAAAATTGACCGTTATCAGGGAGATCTGGAAGAACTCTCTTACCGTCTGGAAGAGCAAACTGAGGTTGTTGAAGAAGCAGCGGAACTTCAGGCTGAATATGAAGCCAGAGCGGAAGCGGCAGAACAGGAAGTCGATGAGCTGAAAAGCCAGTTGGCAGATTACCAGCAAGCACTGGATGTTCAGCAAACCCGCGCTATTCAGTATCAACAGGCATTACAAGCGCTGGAACGCGCCCGTGAGCTTTGCCGGCTACCGGATCTTTCCGCTGATAATGCGGAAACATGGTTAGAAACTTTTCAGGCTAAAGAGCAGCAGGCGACAGAAGCCCTGTTGGCGTTGGAACAGAAATTAAGTGTTGCAGATGCGGCCCATAATCAGTTTGAACAGGCGTATCAATTAGTCAAAAGTATGGTTGGTGAAGTCAGCCGTAGTGAAGCATGGCAGAGCGCCCGTGAATTGCTGCGTGATTGGCCGGCGCAGCAACATCTGGCGGATCGTGCGCAACCATTGCGAATGCGATTGGCTGAACTGGAACAGCGCTTGAACAACCAACAAGATGCTGAGGATTTATTAAGCGAGTTTTGTAAGCGTCAGGGGCGACAGTATCAAGCCGAAGATTTGGAAGCGCTGCAAAATGAACTTGAAGCCCGGCAGGATGCGCTGAGTCTGAGCGTCAATGAAAGCGGTGAACGCCGTATGGAGATGCGTCAGACGCTTGAACAACTAAAACAGAAAATTCAGTCATTGACTGCCCGTGCGCCGGTCTGGTTGGCTGCACAGGATACCTTGCATCAACTGTGTGAACAGAGTGGTGAAACACTGGCAAGCAGCAATGACGTAACGGAATATATGCAGCAGTTGCTTGAGCGCGAGCGTGAAACCACGGTAGAACGTGATGAATTTGCGGCGCAAAAACGTGAGTTGGAAAAACAGATCGAGCGTCTCAGCCAGCCGAGCGGAGCGGAAGACAGCCGGATGATTGCATTGGCGGAACGTTTCGGTGGAGTTTTGCTGTCAGAAATTTATGACGATATCACCATCGATGATGCGCCGTACTTCTCCGCCCTGTATGGGCCTGCCCGCCACGGCATTGTAGTGCCGGATCTTTCCTTGGTACGTCCACATCTTGAAACGCTGGAAGATTGCCCGGAAGATCTCTATTTAATTGAAGGAGATCCGCAATCCTTTGATGACAGCGTATTTGATGCCGAAGAACAGACCAACGCGGTACTAGTCAAATCGTCTGATCGCCAATGGCGTTATTCCCGCTATCCTGAATTGCCGCTGTTTGGCCGCGCTGCCAGAGAAAACCGTTTGGAAGCTTTGAATCTGGAGCGCGACACTTTGGCAGAGCGTTATGCCACGCTCTCTTTTGATGTGCAGAAAATCCAGCGTGCGCATCAGTCGTTCAGTCAGTTTGTGGGTAAACACCTCTCTGTCGCATTTGATGCTGATCCAGAAGCGGAAATCCGCGAACTGAAACAGCAGCGTACAGAGTTAGAGCGGGAGCTATCCCGGTTTGAAGAGCAGACTCAACAACAGCGCCAGCAATATACTCAGGCTAAAGAGAGCCTGACCGCATTAAATCGTTTGCTCCCCCAAATCACGCTATTGTTGGATGAAACCTTAATTGATCGCGTAGAAGAAATACGTGAAGAATTGGATGAAGCGCAAGAAGCCGCCCGTTTCTTGCAACGGCATGGTTCGGCACTGGTGAAGCTGGAACCGATGGTTGCTGTTCTGCAAAGCGATCCACAGCAGCATCAACAGTTGCAACAGGACTATGAAACCGCCAAACAGAACCAGCATCAAGCTAAACAACGGGCTTTTACGCTGGTGGAAGTGGTACAGCGTCGTGCGCATTTTAGCTACAGCGATTCTGCCGGTATGCTCAACGAAAATGCGGATCTGAATGACAAACTGCGTCAGCGTCTGGAACATGCAGAATCGGACCGCAGCCGCGCCCGCGAACAATTGCGTCAACAGCAAGCGCAGTATTCCCAATTTAACCAAGTGCTGGCATCGCTAAAAAGCTCTTACGAAACCAAACAGGATATGTTGAAAGAGTTGCAACAGGAGATGAAAGATATTGGTGTTCAGGCAGATGCCAATGCAGAAGCGCGTGCTCGTGAACGTCGTGATCACCTGCATGAAGCGCTTAGCGCTAACCGTTCCAGAGTCAATCAGCTTGAGAAACAGATTGCCTTTTGCGAAGCGGAAATGGAAAGCTTGCAGAAAAAACTGCGTAAACTGGAACGCGATTACTATCAAATCCGTGAGCAGGTGGTTTCTGCCAAAGCGGGTTGGTGCTCAGTGATGCGCATGGTGAAAGATAATGGTGTTGAGCGTCGTCTGCATCGCCGTGAACTGGCGTATATGGAGGGGGGCGCATTGCGTTCCATGTCGGATAAAGCACTGGGTGCATTGCGTCTGGCAGTAGCTGATAACGAACATCTACGTGATGCGTTGCGTTTATCCGAAGATCCAAAACGCCCTGAACGTAAAATTCAGTTCTTTATTGCTGTGTATCAGCACCTGCGTGAACGTATTCGTCAAGATATTATCCGCACTGACGATCCGGTGGATGCCATTGAACAGATGGAAATTGAGCTGGCCCGTCTGACAGAAGAACTGACCGCTCGCGAGCAAAAGTTAGCCATCAGTTCAAAAAGCGTGGCGAATATTATCCGCAAAACCATTCAGCGTGAGCAGAACCGTATCCGAATGCTAAATCAGGGATTGCAAGCGGTCTCCTTTGGTCAAGTGCGTGGTGTACGGTTGAATGTGAACGTGCGTGAAAGCTACGCGATATTGCTGGATGTGCTGTCTGAACAGCAGGAACAGCATCAGGATCTATTTAACAGCCAGCGATTAACCTTCTCGGAGGCAATGGCGAAACTGTATCAGCGCCTGAATCCGCAAGTAGATATGGGGCAGCGCTTGCCGCAAACCATAGGTGAAGAGTTGCTGGATTACCGTAACTACTTGGAACTGGACGTTGAAGTTAACCGTGGATCTGATGGCTGGTTAAAAGCAGAGAGTGGGGCGTTATCGACCGGTGAAGCGATTGGGACCGGCATGTCGATTCTGGTGATGGTGGTGCAGAGTTGGGAAGAAGAATCCCGCCGTTTGCGTGGTAAAGATATTTCCCCTTGCCGGTTGTTATTCCTTGATGAAGCGGCGCGTCTGGATGCCAAATCCATTGCCACTCTGTTTGAATTATGCGAACGCCTACAAATGCAGTTAATTATCGCCGCGCCCGAAAATATCAGCCCTGAAAAAGGGACCACCTATAAACTGGTGCGTAAAGTATTTAACAACCACGAACATGTTCATGTGGTTGGGCTGCGAGGATTTGGGCAGGATGTGCCGGCAACTCAACTGATTTCAGATGCTACCGCTTAATTAAATGGATGGTTTACGGTCATTATAAGTTGGGAAAATAAAGAAAGTGCGCCACGGATGGCGCAATAGATATGTAGCTTGAAAAATTGTACCATTATTTTCTGCTTATTAAGATTCGGTATTATTGATACGGGAAAAGGACATATTATGCGGAAGACAACATATATACCTAATAGATTTCGAGTTGCAGCGAGGCGGCAAGGGAGCGAATCCCCGGGAGCATAGATAACTATGTGACCGGGGTGAGTGAGTGCAGCCAACAAAGCAGCAGCTTGAAAGATGAAGGGTATAGCGTTGCAGAGGGAAATCTTGCTTCAATTATGGACCAAGCCGTTCAGGATGGTGTACCAATATTGATCACCAGACAAAACGGTGGAGATTGTGTCATTATTTCAAGTTCAGAATATGTAAGTCTTGAAGAAACCGCTTATTTATTACGATCACCAGTTAATGCAAAACATTTACTTAAATCATTAGAGCAGGTGAGTGGTGGGGGTTTGCAGGAAAGGCAGTCAAATAAATAAACGCTTTAATAAAGAAAATGCGCCAAGGGTGGCGCAATAATTATTCTAATCTAGCAAGTATTTTTATTTAAATATTTGTATTATGTAATAACATCGATTTTATTTATTGATAGTGGGATTTATCTAAGTATTTTTAGTTTATGTCAGAGGCCAATTCAAGAACACCACGCTATCATTGTAATGACTATTGGTACCATTTTCAGCACCGATAATAGCTGTTCCCGGATTTCCATCAAATGTATTATCGAAATAACGAAGCTTACATGGTTTGCCATCTCCTGCAATCTCAATACAGATTTTGCCTGTACCTGATGTGTAGGCTTTAGTCGCCATGAGATTATTTTGTCCTTTACCGGTTAATGTATCTACCAGAAGATCGTCAATATATACTTTTACAGTTTGCGGGATATTTGTATTAGCGTAGGCTATCAGGCCGAATCGAATACTTTGAGGTAACTTGAAACAATATTTACCCGTATCATTAGTACCACATGTTCCATTACAGACTTTACTATTGCCTCCATTATTGTCTCGGTGACTGCCTAATAAATCAGTATCGATCGATACTGCCGATTGAATATTTTTGAAGGTTAACCCTCTCCAACCCTCATTATCGCTGGAGATGATGATTGGCCCGGCATCAAGTGCATTCAAATTTGGGTCGAACCGAATAAAAGAATCACCTTTGAAAAAATAAATAAAATTTCCATCGATATCTGGCCATGAAATAACAGCACCCAGATTGCGACTAAATGCTGCATATTTCCCGGTCATTTCCCACCGTTCTGAAATAGTGCTGATCTTAATTGTGTGTAAATCGATGGTGTAATCTACACAATGTTCACCTTTAAAGAAACAAACGGTGTTTGTAGTCAATTCTATGGCTGCATCTATTCCATTTTCCAGTTCTGTTCCTTTTAATCCAGGCCACCCATCTATAATGAAGTTCGGTCCATCAACGACCTGTGCTTTCGCGATATCGAATTTAAGATATAGTGAACCTTTAAAAAAATATAAAAAACCATTTAAATTAATAATATCGTCAATATATCTTTGAAACCCGGCAGGCAGGTTGGGCCAATCTTTAGCGATGGGTTGGGGATAACCAATGTATGTATTTAAACATTGATTATTGAACTTAATGTTTTCTTCATTGAGAAAGAAGTAACTAGATATATTCATTGTTATATATCCTTTGTGATTATAAAATGAGAGATAATTTAAATCTTTTTGGTACAACGGAATTAAAGTTTCATAATAAAAGCTAATAAATAATAAGGCGGAATGATATCAACACTATGATTATGTGAAGGGGACGATGCTGTTGCCGGGTGATTATGTCCTTGTCCTCCTCCTGTGTTTGATGTATATGCGTAACGAGGTGCAGTGTCTCTAGTCATTACTGCGGCAGAGGAGTTGTTTATTTCCTCTGTTGTTGTTATCCCTAAAAGGTATAAGGTTCCATATTTCATTCCATGATTAGTCACATAAGCCATACCCCCAATATGTTTATGACTAGGTATTTGTGACTCTGTTAATATTGTATCTTCCACAGTAACATTGACCGAAACCGCAGTTGATGTTGTATTTTTGGAAAAGTTTTTTTCGGTGCCACTACCATTAGCTTTACTACTGCTTTGCCCTGTTTCAGAAATAGTTTCACTGCACATGACAAAACGGCTTCTTAAATCAGGGGTTCCATTATTGCCATCACAAAAAGCCCAGCCTGTAGGAGCATCCATACCGGAGAACATCATAATCATTCCTTTTGGCAGTACATTATTGGGATCAATACTGATGCCGTTACTGTCTACTTTTAAGCCGCCGTTAGGGTTAATTTTTATTGCTTGTGTATAGTCATCACCCGGTTTTAGCGCTGAATTTTGATTATCAGTCTGACCGGGCGTTTTACCAACTGTATGGCGATCCATAGTATTGGTATTCTCTGTGTTGGATTCTGAAGTGGACCGGTTATATTTTTTTTCCATTTTTATCACCTTGTATATGATATTGAGTTGTTTTGTTCAACAATGAAATTGATGATTTTTTCCTTTATTTACTATTTACATTTAAAATATAAAAAGCATTTATTACTTGGTTTTTATTGAAAAGTATAGCTACCGCAATAACATGATTTATAGATGTTATTGTTTATATTTAAAAATTTATCCAATAGTTATTTAAATGAATTTTCGTGAAACAAAACAATTATGGGGGGAGGATTTTTAGACACAACATCAATTAATAACAGAGATTGTTAATCGATATGTATTTTCTCTGGTTGTTCAATTTTAAGTATGACAGGTCGGGGATAATGAATAGTGTTATTTTTATTGCTTGGGATAAGTGGATTGGTTTTATTTTCAATGCTGTCCTTTTGCGACACCCTCTTCAGGGTGAGGAGGATGTCAAAGCAGAGTTCTGCTTCATTACGAAGAGCTACAGGTAAGCTCAGTATGAAAAATAGAGCTTACAGTAATCCAATAATCGTTTATGGCTTAATAACTTGATCTTCAATATTGAATTTGAATAATGCATCCTCATTTAAAGTTCTTGGTAGTAGCATTTTAACAATAGGTAAAAATTTACCTGTTGCGTTTTTATAATCACGCTGATCTTTTTGTGCATCAGCTAAACCTGAATTTTCTGAATAAAAAAGGGCTTCAATAGGTAATTTACTAGGATCATTTTCTTCCCAGGTTGAAATTCTGATTTCATTCTGTTTTGGTGGAATATTAGGAGTACGTGGAAGTTTTTTGATACTTTCTAACATTTGATAGAAAGCTATAGCTGGATTATCTACATCTTTAGTAACATTAAATCCACATTGAAAAAGATCTTGAGAGTTTACTTTCCTATAATTTTTTATCCAATCATCGGAATTCATCACATTTTGTTCTTGGCAAGATTTACCTTTATCTTTCGCCTTAGTAATATTTTCACCACAACCTTTATTCGTTCTCTCATTTGTATAGCCATCAATAGGAAATGCACACAATACAGAAAAATCGACGCTATCTTGAGGTGCTATATGTTCAGGGAAAACAATAAATCCATTTTTATAGCCATAAGCTAAGCGTTTAAATTTAGCGTCTTTCCTTAAATATGAAAAAGAAACACCACCACTTTTTATAGATGATGGGCTAGGTTGCCAAAATTTATGATTATTTGAATGTGTAGTGCCACGCAATATAACGCCAGAGCAAAGAAAAGCAGGTGATTGAGCATCACCACAATCTTTAACGGTATTATTATATTGTTGAGTTAATATACTCGCAATATTATTTTGTACCTCGGTTTCATTTTCCGTTTGAGTGAAAGCAGAAGTATTTTCTGAAAAAAAGACAATACTAAGGAGCAAACCTACAATAGGCTTTTTCATAAAATCCTCACTTAATTTAAAGTGTATTAATTGAAATTAAATTGTTCCTCGTTCACTTCCTAGTAAAGTCTTTCACTGTTTTGTTTATATCACAACTATCAGATTTGATAGTTGTTCTAGTCAATTATTGGACTAATCTTAGTATTAACATTTTGAAATATTTAACAATACCCAGGTTAAATTATGATTGACTTGTATGAATTTTATTCAGATTGTGTTGTTGAGGAATTTAATGATCTTCATTTTGTTATTAAAACCATTCAATCTATTACTGATATAGAATGGTACTCTCTCTTTTACTCTTCAACTAAAAATAATATTAAAGAAGCAAATTTCATTACCAATAATGATAAATTAGCCTTAACATATCAAAAAGAAAAATATATCAATAACAATCCCGTTTTTGAATATTGCATAAAAAACACTATCCCTTTCATATGGGATTGCAATAAACTAGAAGAAAAATCACTTTTTTTACATGAAATTAAAGATTATGGAATAAACCATGGCATATCTTTTCCTATGCATGGTATTAATCATGATTTTGGAATTTTAACTTTATCTTTTTATTGCAAAGAAGATGATTATACAAGGACAATAAATAAAAATTTCAATCAACTAATGGCATTAAGAGATATAATACTACATTATTTAATTATTTTAAAAAACAAAAAAAATAAAAAAAACAACATTAAATTAAGTGAAAGAGAAAAAGAAGTTTGTTCTTGGTATTTAATTGGCAAAACAACATGGGAGATATCACGCATACTTAATTGCTCAGAAGCAAATGTTAATTTTCATTTTAAAAAAATTAGAGAAAAATTTAATGTTAACTCTAGAGGCGCAGCCATAATAAAGGCCATTGAAAATGGCCAAATAGAATTATGAAGCCTTGTTTTACTATCAAATCTGATAGTTGTGATATAAGCAAAACAGTGAAAGACTTTACTAGGAAGTGAATGAGAAACAATTTAGTTTCAATTAACACACTTTAAATTAAGTGAGGATTTTATGAAAAAGCCTATTGTAGGTTTGCTCCTTGGTATTGTCTTTTTTTCAGCAAATACTTTTGCTTTCACTCAAACGGAAAATAAAACCGAGGTACAAAACGATATTGCCAATATATTAACCCAACAATATAATAATACTGTTAAAGATTGTGGTGATGCTCAATCACCCGCTTTTCTCTGCTCTGGAGTTTTGATGAGAGGGACTCGTCCTGGATTTAAATTTTGGAAGTTAAATCCATCTTCTATAAAAAATAATGGAGTTTCTTTTTCATATTTAAGAAAAGATGCTAAATTTGGCAATACATTTGCTAGCGTTAATGGTTTTATTCTTTTTCCTGAACAGATGGCCCCTGAAGATAAGGTTAAAGTTCCTGTATTATGCTCCTATGTTCTTGATGCAAATACTTGGGGGCGTCAGGGAAATTATTGTGGTGCACCGCCTAAACCTTCAGAGGGGAAATCATGCCAAGACTTTGGTGTTTTCACGGCTCATCAATTAAATAAAGCTATTGTAAGAAAATCTGCATGGGGAATCTGTGCATTTGATGTTAGACCGACGGCTAAAAATCCAGCAGATGCTTTTTATCAAACATTACTTGCAATGCCTTATCATGGTAATGGTTTAAATTATAATGAGATAGTCGTTCAACCTTGGGATGAGAATAAGCCACAAACATTACCTATTGAAGCCCTTTTTTATTCAGCAAATTCAGGTTTAGTTAATGCACAAAAAGATCAACGTGATTATAAAGATGCAACAGGTAAATTTTTACCTATTGTTAACATCGAATTACCTAAAGGTATAAATGTAAAACAGGCAACAGATGCTGTATTTACATTTAACCCTAAAGATCAAGTTGTGAGTCAGTAATATAACATTTTAGTTATATACCCTATGGATTTCAAATGCATCGCGACGGCAATTTATTTTACGGCATTAATGAGTAGAAAATAAAAAAATGCGCCACGGATGGCGCATAGATATTTAGTCTGAGATTGTACAGTTTATTTTCTGTTTATCAGGTTGAATGTTATTAATACGAAAGTTGGAAGAGCATGTTTTAATTTGTTGTTATTCTCGCGTGGGTATTCTATTGAATAAATAATAATTTTATATTGAAATTAAACCATCAGAATTTTCTTTAACGATAATAATACCTATCCCATTTACTTTAACCACGGATTCTTGCTTGTTTACCCATATAGAAAGAATATCTTTTATTTTGGGTAGATAGGTTGAGAGAGTAATACCTGAAACTTCAAGAATAACACTTTCATTTTTCTGATTATAATTATTATCTGGTGTGGATTTGGTTATCAGATTCACTTTAGCCAGAGCAAGGCGAATATCTTCTGTACCACCTAAATCGGCACATAATTTATCTGCCAGAGCTTGGCTTATTTGTGAATTATCCAGACTGGGTTTTTGAACCACGGAAGTGGATATTTGGCTAATTGGTGTAATATTGTCTTTAATATCTTGCAGTTTCATCGGTGCAGTAATGGAATAGAGTAAAGAGAGGCGAGGGCGATTGCCGAGAGATTGCCAAAAATTACCCAGGCTGTTTAAATTTTCCTGTTGGGGAATAACCCGGGTATAAGCACCGGGAATGCCGGTTAATTGGCGATTATTGATTAATGCATTTAAAACCCGGGTCATCACTTGTGCGGCTTGATTATTGGGTTGGCTGTCTGGGCTGGAGCTGTCGCTAGAGGGCTTACTGGCATCCCAGTAGGTAATTAAATAGTTACAATTGATATTGACCCATCCCGGTAATAATGTGTTGGTTGCCGGATTATAACGTCTTGATTCGGCGGATCGTAATTGTAGATCTTCATGGATTTCATAAAGAAATACACTGACTGTCGGTTCTGATTGAATGGAGTTAATTTCGGGTAGATCAAAACGAATATCAATTTTTTGACCGGGAATGTCTAAATATTGAGATAAAATAGTATTTAATGCTTGATTAATCTCGATAATCGCATTGTCAGATGCAATGATGGTTGTCATGTTTGTTCCTATTCTATTGAATATTTAAAAAGCTAATCGGCCAGTTTTATTTAATTCAAGTATCACGGCTCGATCTATATGTCTATTTTCGATTTGTTCACAGTTATCATCTACTGCTAATATTGATGACAATAAAGCAATATTTCTGATATTAGCACCAGTTAAATCAGCCCGTTTAGCCAGATGGGCAAAATCAATTTCATTAGATAGTGTCAGTTGTTCCGGCCAAATGACTTGCCACATTTTTTTACGTAACTCTTCATCGGGGTAAGTAAAGCGGGTAATAAAGGTAAAACGGCGGTTAAACGCGCTATCTAAATGACTACGATTATTGGTGGCTAAAATCACTAATCCCGGATAATTTTCCAGTCGTTGTAATAAGTAAGATACTTCAATATTCGCATGTCTGTCTTGAGCATCTTTGGTCTCGCTGCGTTTGCCAAATAGGGCATCGGCTTCATCGAAAAACAGTACCCCAGAATCTGCTTCGGCCAGATCGAAAATACGGGAGATATTTTTTTCCGTTTCACCGATGTATTTATTTACCACGGTAGAGAGATCAACTTTAATCAGATCAACACCAAGATAACCGGCAATTACCTCAGCAGCCATTGTTTTGCCGGTACCCGATTCTCCGTAAAATAGGGCGCTAATTCCGGTGCCGTAACTGATTTTTTCCTGAAAGCCGGCACCCAGAATTTGGTCACGGTAATTAATCGCTGAGATAATTTCTTTTAATTGTTGTGCTAATGTGTCTGAAACCACTAAATCGTCAAAACTGCGCTTTGGAGTAATTCGTTGAGCCAGTTTGCCGAAATTCTGTTGGGCGCGAAAACTTAATGCTTGACGCAGATCAGTTTCTTCCAGTTGGCCTTCTGGTTGCCGGATCATTTGATATTGATAAGCTTCTTCAAGAATGAGCGGTAATGTTTCCGCAGTAAAAGAGAAGCGCTGACATAGCCGAGTAATATTAATTTTTTGAGCAATATTCTCCGATAAGCTTGTTTTCATTAAGGTTTCTTTATCGGTCAATGTTGCACCGGGCATATTAATTTGCACCATTGGCAGATGCTTAATCCAGACTAATGCATCTCCCGGTTCTACCAGACAAACCACACGTAATTTCGGCTGATTTAGCAAAATAGATAAATCGCGGTGTAATATTTTCTTTGCCTCTGTAAGCAAAGAAAAATTGCGAATTAATAAACAAGCGTTATGTAGCCGGGTTTCTCGTATTGCGTCCGCCAGCAGGCCGGATATTCTGGTTGTATTTTCTTCATCGGTCAGGTGGGCTAAATCAAGCGTTAAGGTATGAATACCATGAGATCCCATAATATTACTGACTGCTAATTCTCTGGCGCTGCCTTCTTTTCCTCTGAGTATGACCAATGGACGTATTCCGTTGGTTTCATTCAATAATATCTTTTCAAATGCATGATAAAGAGTTTGTGGATACCCATTATATGAGGCAGGTGTTCGCCAGTTAGCACAGGTTATCAAGGGGGGCAAAAGGGTTCGTTGTCCCAATAAAAAATGCCAGACAGCACTATGGGTTAAGAATTGCGTTTGTAACCAGATAGATTCTTCGTGATTATTGAGTCGTAATAATTGGTTATTGATTAATGGTGTTTGCGGTAAAAAGCTGTTTTGCAGTAATTGCCGATCACTTTGACGTTGGCTAAATAATTCAATGGCTAAAGTGAAGCTGGGCCACTGTTTTTTACTGTTGCCATTCAGAGCGGCAAATAATGTATGGTAACGGCTATCGAAATGGGGTAATAAGCCTAATAATAGAATATCACGCTCAAATTCAGTCAGTTCAAAACGTTCGACCAATAATGATAACGCATCAAGGGCAGGGCTTTCCTCGATTTCTGGATGGCGAATAGGATTATTCGTTTCTGCCAGCCAATGAGGTATACCTTGCGGTGATATTAAACTCTGTTCTACTTCCTCTTCGGTCAGTAAAAAACTTTCCGGTAATGAATCGTATTGGTCTCCCTTTTGATAATAGTATTGCTGTAATAGCAGATCGATACGTTCCAAATGGGGATAAATCCAGCGTAATTCAGCCATGTTACAGGGATTATTTGTTAGTAGGTAGTCCATATAAACCTTCTAAATATTTTTCCAGTCAATCTTTAAAGGATGAGCTAACCAAGGAAGCTTGGCGATATTTAATGGCCAAGGCCAATCGGCTAATAGCACATCAAACGGCTGATGCTCTGGCGTGATTTTGATTTCCTGTTCATTTATCAACAATTCACCTGGTCGTTGTAAAAACAGTTGGCGAGCGTCATTACGGGTTAATTTTTTCCAGCCGGGAAGTTGGCTGATAACGGCGTCTAGCCATTGATCTATAATCAATTGTTTTTCTGGTTCAACAGGCGCTAATCCAATAGGTTTGTTAACCATTAATCCGCACAGAACGTTATTCAATATATTTAATTCTGTCTGTATTTCTTCGTTTCCCCAAATCAGATAGTTAAGGAAATTAACCGCGCTAAATTGTGCTTGACGATGAATAAATATTTTATCATCAAGTAGGCAAAATTGATTAAATAATGCAGGCAGCATCGGCCATAAAACTAATATTCCAGCATTATTTATCTGATATAGAAGAGTTTGTTTAGGCAATAAAGCGTATTCAGAATGTGTTTTATTGATATTATGTAATTGGTTAGAATTATTTCCTGTAATATGTGAGTTATTCGATGTTGATAATATTTTATGGTTTTTGGATATTACCTTCTGGTTTGTTGCATATTTATATCTATGAACATTTTTAATATCAACATGAGTTATGGATAATTTCTTGCTGGATTTATCTTTATCTGCATGGTCTGAAATAAAATGTTCAGGTAAATACTGCTCTTCCTGAATATTGATGCTGTCATGATGAGTAGCAATTAATTTTTTATCGAGTATATCTTTATCCGTATGATCTGAAAAATAATACTCAGGTAAATATTTATTTTCCTGAATGTTAAATTTGTCATGATTAGTGACAATTAATTTTTCACTGAGTATATCTTTATTCATATGATTTGAAATGAAACGCTCGGATAAATATTGATATTCTTTAGCCGATAGGTGTTTTTTACTGAATGTTGCAACAGTAATAGTTTGCCATAACTGTTTTAACCAATTATTCAATGGAATATTGCGAGTGATAATTTGGCGAAATAACGGAATAGTAGATGCTGCATTAAGTATACCGCTATCTAATTCAGTGGTGAGATGTGATAGCACTTTCACATCCAGTTTAGGTATCTCCTGTGTATGATTTAGCTGTATATATTGCAACGCATTGAGTATCAATTGTCCGGGGGAGACAGGCTCCCCAAAGTATTGTGATCTGTTTATCCTTTCGGATAGTCTGTGGTTAATAGAGCTTAATAAAGTGGGTTGTTTGAGCATTAATAACCGTTGTAGACTTGGTTCAGATAAACAGCTTTTTGCTAAAAATAAAGTTAATTTATCTTCTATTCCCGCTAATTGATTAACTAATTGCCGGATATTGATGTCAATATTTTGATGATGAGTTTTAATCTCTATTGAACTCAATGCGGAATTCTTTTGATTTAAATAATGAATGAAATCTTCAACATTAATTGAATTGTTGACATATAATAAAGAAGGTTTGTTGGTTGTTTTTTGCAATTTTGATTCTGTTAAGGATGTTTTTTTCTCCTGATGATTAATTTGATATTGGCTTAATGCTTTATTTAGCGCAGTATTAAGCTTTACAGGGAATAGTGAATTGAAATTATGTAGATTTATTTCACCAAGATCCAGAGTTAATGTTTCTAAATAGATATCCTGATTAATGGGATGTTGAGTAAAGAATGCGTTAAATAACTTATTGATATCAGCTTGATTAAGCAGGGAGCCATGTAATACTTTTTTAGCCACCTGTTGATTATTAGCCTCAATAGTAATGATAATCCGGTTGAACAGATTTGGCTCCCAAGGCATATTAGTATCTCATGTTTAATTGATAAATGTAGTTAATATAAAAGGTTTTATATATGGAGTATATTATACTGATTAACGAGTCTATTTTTTCATTATGAATCTAGCATGAGCTGCATGTATTCTTGGATGATCTCCGGTACTTAAATATGTAAAACTTTCACTTATTTGGTTCCAACCTGAAACTAAGTTGAGATTAGATGATGTATTGTTTAGATCAGGTGTTCCATTATTCCCATCACACCATACCCATCCATTAGGTAAACCACCATCACTATAAAATGGCACAATTGTTCCTGGTGGGATAATTAGGTCTGAGAGTGCTGATACAATTGATTGTATATCAATGCTTACGCCATCACTGTCTACTTTAATACCACTACCAGCCTTAGCTTTTACAGAGACGCCATTACTATCAACGTTAATACCATTACTGGCCTTAACATCCAATCCTCCTCCAACTTTTACCCCCCAACCAAGATTCACAGATATTCCCGTAGGATCAACGCTAATTGTGTTATCTTTGGATTTTACAGAGACACCATTCCAATCAGCGGTAATACCATTGCCGGCCTTAACATCTAATCCATCACCTATTTTTATTCCCCAACCAAGTCTTACGGATATCCCTGTAGGATCAACGTTAATTGTGTTGTCTTTGGCTTTTACAGAAACCCCATTCCCATCAACATTAATACCATTACTCGCTTTAACTTTTACACCGTTTTTACTTAAACTCAAACCACTGGTGCCACTTGATCCATGTGTATCACCTCCTTCTAGTTTTAAATAAATACCCGTATTGTCAGTGACTTGAATACCACCGTTATCCCAACATTTAACATCTACACCCTCGTTATCAACGGCAATAGCGCCATTAGCCTTAGCTTTTACAGAGACGCCACTACTATCAACATTAATGCCATTATTCGCCTTAATTTTTACACCGTCTGACCCCAGGCTCAATCCACTGACACCATTCCAACCATTACCGGAATTACCCCCTGCTAATTTTAAATAAAGACCAGAACCGTCAGTGACTGTTATACCACCGCTCGGCCAACATTTAACAGCTATGCCGCTCGAATCAACAGAAATACCGCCGGCAGGGTTAGTTTTCACCGATAGTCCATGATTATTATCCAGTTCCAGTCCTGAATTTGGATTATCTGTCTGATCTGGTGCTTTACCCACTGCCCGGCGACCGATATCAGCAATATCAATCAGGTCTGAATAATCAGTTTGTAGGGGAATACTTCCCGCTTTAAAACGATTCTTTAATTCATCTGATGAAGGTCCTTTTGATTCAGGATTGGTATTTTCTGTATTGGATTGCGAAGTAGACAGATTATGTTTTTTTTCCATTTTAGTGACCTTATATATAATATTGAATTATTCTATTTTAAATATCCTGTAAATATTGCTTGATCATAAGAGAGTAATCGGAGGATATTTTATTTAGTAATGAAATTGATGGTTGTTTTTATAGTGCGATATTAATTTCTGCGACTATTTTTATTTAGATTGAATATTAGCTTGAATTTTCGGTACATATAATAACTGATTATCTTCTATTACCTTTTCGTTCCATTCGGTTCCTGATTCCCCAATGACTTCTATTCGTTGCTGTTCGGTGGCGATTCGCATATTACCTGTACCGGTGGCTGCCGAAGGTAAACGCCCTAGCGTTAGTGTTTCTAAAATATTATACGCTTCATCACCCAGAGGCGCGCCATTATTCTGCCAACGCTTATAAGTACTGGCAAAATTCTTGAAATGTTCTGGTGATAGCCAGTGGAAAATCATGGAAAGATGGGCGGGAAATTCGGCTAAGATCTCTGTTTTTACCCACGCTTCCAGTTTATAAGGATCGACCTTGTCATTCTCAATAAGCTGACGATTAATCACTACACTGACCATAAATGAAAAGCGGTCAGCTAGGGCATATTTGTCATTGGAAAAGTACCAGTGGTAGCGCCACGCATCTTCTGGTTTTGGAAAATTATATTGTTGGCCTGATATTTTTTTAAGTAATATTCGGCCTTTAATGCGATCAAATTCCACGACTTGTGCTTTGAGTTCATAATAGGTTGGAGAATCACTATTAGCTAATATTGTTGTCGGTGGTCCATCGGGGGTAATAATATATTTCAGGGTGACTTCATCCTTTACTTCGATCATAGTAGGGAAGGGACTTTGGGGGCTGGAGGTGATCCAACGTTCGTCTTCTGCTCCCGTTTGATATGTCTCACTGGCGTAAACCAGTTGATAATCCATATCTTCCATCCATACCGGGCTATTACACCAGCGTAAATTACCTTGTTCAAACGCGGTTTTCACGCGATCTAAATTACGCTCTAGATCAGTACTATTACGGGTATTAAGAGAGAAGGCGTCCCCTGTAATATCGGTGATCATTTGGCCCCGTAATGTGAATTTTCTGTCGCCCTCAATAATAATCAGATTAATTACCTGCCCGTGCAATAATTGGTCCGCTGCTCCTTTTTGGGTAATGATTAATTGATGATTTTTAGCATTGGGCTCACTTTTTATTTCCAGATTATCGGGCTTTTGCTCACTATCGAATTTTTTGTCAGGCTTTACCGGTAATAGCTGACGATGTTCAATCAGATAGAAAGGCAAATTAGCCAAGTTGGGGTTGTCTTTAAAACACTCTCCACCTAAGCCAATACGGGCGGCAATCCGTTTTTGCAGCGCTGACACTTTATCAATACGAATATTATTACGCTGGTAGGTCAATTCAGGTTGTTGAGCCAAATAACCGCGCTGAGTAGAGAGAAAATCCAATGAATCCAGAGTGAGTGGTCTGGCCGCGCGATGAGTGCCAAAATATTCCAATAAGTCATTCAGGATTGATAATTCTTTTGCATAATTTTGCGGATGGATACCGTCATCATTATTAATTTGGGAATCATTATTTAGTTGTTTGATTAAATTGGGCATGATCTCCTGATGGACTTTCTGACCAACAGTATTGGCTTTAAAAGGCCATTGTGCACCATATACTGCATTTCCCCGTTGTTTAAAGGCTAACAGTTTCGGCAAAATAGCGAGTTCGGCGCAGCCGTTAGCCAGCATCTGTTCAAAAGGCAACATAAATTGGTGCAAGTGTACTTGCTGTTGAGTTTCCGCGTAGGTCTGTAATCCATAGCAGGCGGGTAATTTATTGCTGATCGGATAATAGTCCAAGACTTTACGATGTTTGCCCCAGTTTAATAATTCAGGCTGTGTCTCAATCAATGGCTCAGCAATAATTTTGCTCTCTATATCTTGTTTAGATACGGCGACTTTTACTCCACCTTTGGCGGTAATAATGAGCGGACTTGTTGGTGAAGTAATTAAGCTTAAGGGATCACTGCCCCATAGCCTGGGATAATATCTTTGAGCGATTGTCCAGGACCAATTATCGTCCGCCAGCGGAGAAATGTTTTCATCGTGTTTGCCTAATGCCAATCGGGTAATACTTTGTACTCCGGGAATAGCCAATAAACGATTAGCCAAATGGCTGAGCTTTAATTCTGTCGGCTTGGTGTAATCTTTGGTCGCAGGTAGTTCAGGTATCCAGCCGTGATGTAAATAAGGTCCCGCGAATATTTCTTCATTGCTGTAGCCTAATTCTTTCATGGCTTGAGTGGTATAACGTAACGGTTTTGCCAGTATCGTCTGTGCCGTTGTTATATAGACTTTGGCGAAGATGTCAGCAATATCTCTCACATCATCATCCAGCTCAATAGCAAGCTGCAACAGGAAATCCGTGGGTTGTAGCCAGATAATTTTACTGACGGATTCCCCCAGATTACGGTTGTTTTTTAAGAAAGCCGCCAGACTTTGCTGTGCCAGTACCTTATCGGCCTCAGTTTCCCGGCTAGGGAGTAGATAAAGCCAGTAATTGCCTCTTAGTGTTAACTGTTGGCTATCTGGAGTTTTAATGAAACTGTATTCACGTTTTTCTTTGTTATACCAGTATTCATAGCGTTCGCTTGCAGGTTCACGAACTAGCTGTACATCGTTAAAGAAAAAATAACCCGTGCTTTTGTCGTTAATGTTATCGCTGCTATGCAAATCCAGTAAGGCGCGGCGATAATCTTCTGCGGTAATTGGGCCACAGGTCAGCATTTGTTGCGGGCCGAATTCCTGTGGAAAAATACCATTATCCGGTGTCTGTTCCTCTTTTTTAGGCGTGAGGAGATCCCTCAGTGGCAGCGAATGGCGATAGGCTAGATCAGATGCACCGTAACAACAGGCTTCTAATAAAGTGATACCGGGATCATTTTCTGCTGTATTGCTCCAGAGTTGCCCAGACTGTTGTTCAACTACCGTCTTGGCTTGAGTGAGTAAGGTTTCAAAGGCGATATCGTCTTTAATGATGGGAAACAGGGCATCCTGATTATCCATTGTCTGCTCCTTTATTAGCGGAACTCTTTTCTGACCAAACCAAAATCAGTACTTCATTATCAGCGGCCTCTACGCTGTCACCGACTGCTTTTGCGATTTGGGGCAATTTTTTCAACGTTAAGTTGGTGACCCGTTCCACTAAAGGTGACTGTTGAATCGTGGCTAATAACGGATAGTAATCAATGCGATTACCGGTTGTGACGCCGATAGCGCTATCTTCTGCCCACGGCATATATTTTCGGCTGAGTTCCTGCTGTAACTGATGGCGGCCATAGTCGGGATTAACCCCCGTAGCAAATACCAGTTGATAGCTGATCAGCACGTCAACGTATTTGGGATTGTCGATTTTGAGAGTGGTCCAGGGACTGCTGAGTTGGCTTATCCAGTCGGCCATTTCCGCCAGTCGGGCCGGATTCAGGATCGGACGCAGCGCATCGTCGTTATCTTTGTAACGACTGTCAGGGATCACAATCAGTTGTTGCGTTTCTGGAGCCGGGATTTTGGTTAATTCATTGGCGGAAGGGTATTTGACATCAAATATACTGATAAAATTCTCTTTCAGTAGCGTAACGATATTATCCCAACTTAAAGCACGGTTACGATGGGACAACCGGGGCGGAATTCGCGTGAGAAAAGCGGATTCTGTTTCTTTCGGATGACCGTTCCAAGAAGCCCAGGGTTGCGTCACACGGCTAATGGCGACGGACGCGCTGACTGTCTGCTTAATAGTGTCGGCGACCAAGCCATTAATAAAGTGATCATTTTCAATGGTTTCTGGATTGATTAATGTCGCGGTAGTGGCGTTATACAGTATGCCTTGCATTTTTGGGTAATTTTCAGGGGCGGTCTGTTGAGTGATCTCTGCTTTCAGCCAGTATTTTCCTGACGGCATTAAGGTTGCCTGATTTGATGCATTCTGTGGCAATAACGTACTCCATATCCCCCGGTCGAACAGGTTGTGAGTTTGATCATGAACCAGTTGATTTAATGGACTCCAGACATTTTCCTGATTCAGATAAGACCAGAATAGCGTAAGTTCTTGAACACCGACCAGTTGCCAGTATAGGGATAAGGTTTGTCCCGGTAATACGTTGGTGAAGCCCAAATAGAGTGCGTCATTAGCGAATGAAGGCGTTTCAGCGTTCGCGTTTCCCCAACCAAAAGGAGTAAGAGGATAAACGGTGTATTGCTCAGTTTTTGCTTTAACGTTGAATGTGATTTGCAACGCACTGATTTGTGGGGTGTAGGGTAAATTTTTACCGGTCGGATCTTGCCAGTATTGGGTGTGCATAAAGTCCTGTTCAGCCAATTCTAAGCGCACTGACGCGGGCCAGTCATTAGGTGATGGGCTATCAGTAACGGAGTAGTCCATTGCCGGTAAGGTAAAACTCAGGTTTTGTCCTTGTGGTGCATCGGTTCCGCCAAATAACGATGGGGTGCCAGTGAGCTTCTTTCTTTCCTGAGGCGTGACTAAATAGCCTTGGACTTTAAACGCGCTATTATCCGGTTCAGGGGTGTACCCTTTATACCACGCTTTAAAACTCTTGGTGGGCAAGCCAACCCATTGCGGAGTCAGGGTAAGTGTCGCGTTTTCAGAACCATACCATTCAGGGGCAACCAGATTAAAACCGGAACCCAACGAGGGAAATTGACCAAAGGGGAAACTGGTTTTATCTGTCTGTTCAGTTCCGCCATCAGAGGCATAGCGCACACTACGGTTGCCATTAATATTGATTTCAATACTGGTAATTTTGGGCAACATGGGTTGCTGAGTAGTGCCTAATGTTAATACCGGGACGTCGAATGTCATGCCATCAAGGTTATCTGGCGGGCTGATAGGATCAGCCGTGGATGATAATCCCAGTTCAATGTTCTTTTTATCGATAAGTTTTACCGACAACGATAACCAGTGATCTTCTGCACTGATTTTAGCGGTGAGATGTTCAGCTTGACCTGCCCAATCGTTTTCCAGCGTCAATGTGATATGACGTTCTCCAGCGGACATAGCAAATAGAGATGAGGTAATCAGATAACCAGATAGCACCGCAATATCATTGGTTGTTGGGCTAAAAAGTTGAATACCGTTTTCGGGTAATGCAATGTTATCCGAAAGGCTAAAGGGTATCGCTGATTGCCAGCCATTGTTGCCGTTTTTCCGATACCAACGCAGGTCGGTCAGCACCCCTTGATTCGCTAATAAATCCGCATCTGACGCATATTGCAACGAATTACCGGCACCATCTTGCCCGGCATCAAACAGCGTACTTTGTGCTACCAGAAATTCCGCGTTATCTGTATTCAGGACAACGCTGATGGCGACACTATCCGCCTGAGCATTTTTAGGATTCAGCCCTAGTAATTCTCGATAATAAAGGTCGCGGTGTCGTGCCGGAAAGGTGTTTAATAATCGTTTGGTTGTTTCCAGTAGTTTTAAAAAAGCCAATATAAACGCCTGATGTGGCGGTAAAAGGCCATTGGCTTGATTAACTTGTTGGTAAATACAGGCTAATTGCTGAGGATTATTTTTCTGAATAAAGTAAAAACTGTCCCAAAACTGTTTTTTATCTTGATCGAAAGGAATAATTGCGGCGTATTTTTTAAGCCAGTTTAAAATATCCAGCGTACTTCTTTCATCAAGTTTAAAAGCAGTATTTGGCACGATAGCGGAGAGTTTATTATCTAACTCGGCCTGTCCCATATTTATACCACCTGTTATTTAAAAATAAGGTTGAAAAGGTTATTTATCCGGCACTGACGATATATTGGCTGGCAATAAAACGGCCTTTTCCCATACTCGGCGTTGTCACATCCGGGCCGCTCGATGGATTATTCGCCGGTTGTGTCGGGGTGAAACGGGCGGTAAATTGCTGACCGACAATAATCACCGTGGCGGGGCTGCGGCAAAAGTTTGCTTGCTGGCTGGCATCCAATTGAGCAATGGTGACCATTCCCATACCGGGTATCGGGTGGCTAGGGGTAATATATTGCGCCTGAAATTGGACCTTTTTTTCGTCTCCCACAATGGCGATCTTTTTGCCTTGGATCTGGGCGTGCCCGCTGCCTCTAATGGTGGCCGGTCCCAGAAGGGTGACTTGCCGGTTGCCGAATAACGGTTCAAATAGCAGATTGTCACCATCCACCACACATTGTTTACTCATAGGTTCACCCACACTTGGCCTTCGCTGACCTCAAGGATGCCATCAATTTGTTGGTTGATTTCGCTGCCTCTCAGGGCGTAAGTCACCTGAACATGCAGGGTATTGGGTAAGTCCGTTCTTTGATTGACCTGAATCATCGTGATTTGCGCGCGCGGTTCATAGCGCAGTACCCGTTCTTCAATTCGAGTTTGGATTTCTGCTATCAGTGCATCATTAATATTGGCAAACAGATAATCATTCAGACCACAACCGTAATCTTCACGCATAATGCGTTCGCCGGGTTCAGTGAGAAAAAGAATTTTCATGCTTTGGCGGACATTCTCTGCACCTGATGCCATTTGGACTCCGGTAGGTATTTCTGGATGCGTATTATCTTTAATAAAAAACTGTGGTGGAAAAGCCCAACCCCGGCCATAAATATCGGCTAATATATTGTCTGTCATTTCGTTGTCCTATTATTGTGTTAAGTTAATTTTCGCACCTTTAATATCGACGCCGGACTTTCCAGTGGCTGACAAGGATTTTTCCGCCTGTAGGTTAATTTCCTGGGCTTTGGTGATCAGATTTTTCGCTGAATCTAGCGTGATATCTTTATCCTGTTGCAGTGATAATGAATGTTTTCCGCTATTAAGGGCGGCAATTTTATCTTGATGATTGAACACTAATGCTTGTTGATTATCCCCTTGTTTAATGACCAAGGTTTTTATTGGATTTTTTTCACTGGGTGCTATTGGCGCTTTATTTTTCGGGTTGTGCATAGCGCCTAATATCACCGGGAAGCGGGGATCGCATTCAAAGAAACCGATAATCACCTCATCCCCCGGTTCCGGGTAGAAACAGAACCCGCTTTCATGACTGGCATAAGGTTTACCCAGTCGGGCAAAAAGTACGCTGTTGGTTAAATTTAACGCCGGTATCCTGACCGGAATTCGATCCAGTGACTGCTTGTCTTGTTGGTATTTTTCCACAATCCCCACGTGCAGCTCTTTAACCTGCGGGACCGCCGGTTCTGTCTCCGGCAACAGGCCCAGAGTTAACCGGGTACGCCAGCCTTGTCGCTGATTGATGGTTTGACTGACGCCGGTGATAACGCTTTTACCATCCATTCCCTGACCAAAGCCGCTTAACGCCAGAACATCCCCCGGTTGATAGCGGCTATTCCCTGCAACTTCAACATTGCCGGAGATGTTATCATTTCGCAGGTTATTCAGGATGCCTTGCGCAAGGTATTTGGCTTGTTCATTATCTTGCGGATAACTGAAAACCCATTGCCATGTCTGATCGGTTAAAGTTGCTAAACTGTCTGGCGCGAGTTGACCACTGCCAAGCCGACTGTTTTTTGCCTGAGTGGCCTGAGACAGTTTTTGTTGTGCGATATCCCAGAATTGTACGCTCACCGTTTTGGGGCTGTGTCGGTTATCCCATTGCAGATCTGCTTCAAACAGCACAATGTCTTGATCGCCGGCACGTTGTTTAATCGTGTGCTCGGTCGATTGATTAAGTGATTCTGGCGTTGCCAGCGTGACCGTCTCGTTACCGGGTAATAACCAGATATTGGTTGCGGCCAGCCGGTTTTTTAAGAATTTCCAGTCATGGCAGCGAAACTGGACCATTTGCTCATGTTCAGTTTTAAGCTGAGGCGCCTGTTTTATCGTGACCGGTATACCCGCCTGACTGAATAGTTTTCTGATAATGGCTTCGTCACTTTGTTGGCTAAATAGCTGTGAATGGAAATTGTTAGTGAGTTTTTGCAGTGGATGTTTCGCTGTTAGGGTAACCAGACTGTCCTGACCTTTGAACTTAAGCGCTTGCCGAACAATGATCCCCTTAAACAACACGGTTTTTTGCAGTTGCACGATCAGTTCTTGATTGGGCCGACAGCTTGTGAGTTCAGCTTGAGCTTTAGCGGTAAAAATCGCGTTGGCGTCACCGGCTACACTAAGCGTGATATTGGCTGTGGGGATACCGTTGATTTGATGGTTTACGGTCAGACTAATGACAGAAAACTGGCTGAGGGTTTTTCCCGCTATTTTAACGTCTATCGCCGGTATCTTCATGCATCCCCCTGTGCCTGTAGCGTTTGTCCCGGGGTGAAATCATCCAGATTATCCAGATTGTTTTGCCAGGCGAGGGTAAGGTAATCAATGCCGCCTGCCAGAGAGGCCCCGGCACCTAAGGCGATTAACGGCAGAGAGAGCATATCGGTCACGCTGACTGCGGTGATCGGCGGTGATTTTAACTGCTGTTCAGTGGCTTGAATAACAAAGCTTTCGTCCGCGACTAAGGATAAGGCGGCGCTAGCCCGCAATGGAGTCGCATCACGATCAAATAGGGTGTAATTAATGGCAAGACCGCTGGCTCGGCAGGCGAAATAACCTTTGTTTTCCCAACGCATTTTGCCCCATTTGATTTTGAGGAAGTGGGGAACGCTGGTGCTGGCATCCACTGTACACAGGGCTTTCAGCGTCGCTAATTGGGTTTCTACCGGGATAGTGTTGCCCGGCATGGTGGCGTCAAATAGCAGGACTAACGTCAAACCGGCGGGTTGTGATAGCACATAGCGGCTGCTTTGGCTGGCATTGTTAACACTTTCATCCTGTTGGTAGCGGGTTTGATAATCGAGCTGAATCCCATCAGGGTTATACATCGCCTGTAAGCTGCCCACGGAGATTTTCCCTTCCCGGTCTTTAAAGGCGGTCAGGGTGAGTTTGGACAGGCTGCGTTCAATTAAGCTCATAATAGCCTCCTGTTTCACGCAACGCCTCTAACACTTCCTGTTTGACGATTTCGATCAGACGGGCGTTATCTAGCGTCTCTTGGGCTAATGTCTGTGGTGTGACGGGATTAAGTGTGATGGGATTACGTTCGGAATCAGTCACTTTGGCCTGAATAATCAGCTCTTTAATTTCGACGGTCATACTTTTACTCCTAACCAGCGCATATCCTGATAACGCAATTCCAGTGAGTTCACCAGAACGGTGTTGCTATTGGCGTCAAAGTCACCGGTGGACCAGCGCACCGGTAGCGCGTTGCTTAATGTCCAGCTTGCCACGGGTAACGCATTTTCATTCAGTAACATAATCACGACATCGGCATAGACCGCTTTTTCGCCACGCAGGACATGATCAAACACCAGCGTGAGTGGTGTCACTGTCATCACGCCACGCTCCAATATTAGACTGCCATGCTGGATCTTCTCAGCCAGCCAGACATTTCTGGCATTTTCCCCGCCTTGGCTGTGTTGGCTAGTTTGTAACTCACGGCTCAGGCCCGATATCCGTTGAAAGGCGATATCCAGCGGGCTGGGAATGTTGTTAAAAAGAAAACTGGCGATAAAACGGTGTGACACAGCCGGGGTGTAGAGGTTGTTCATATTTTCCTCTGTTTAACTTTTGCCTCTGTTTAACTTAGCGGGTGATACCGATATAGGTATCGAATGTCAGGTTTAGCTCAATAAATTCCGCTGGAATTAAGACCGCAAGGCTGATTTTTATGATCATTTTTCCGGCCTGTATATCGGCTTCACTCATTGATTCACCCACACCCAATAACACCTTGAACGCTTGATCTTCTTGGGTGCCTCGTAGCCCGCCGTTTGACCATAACTGACGCAGCCAGTTATGGGCTTGCCCTTTAAACTTCATCCAGGTGATGGCGTTATTGGGTTCAAAGACGAAGGCCCGGCCTAGTTGAGTCATATGGGCTTCGATATAAGAAACCAGACGACGGATTTGGATATAACGCCAGAGGGAACCGGGAGTATTGTCCAAGGTTCGGCATCCCCAGATCCTAATGCCTTTGCCGGGAAAGCTGCGCACCAGATTCAGCGAGGCGCCATCCGGGTTAAAGAGCGCATTCGCTTCAATATAAGAGTGTACCGGGCTAATGACTTTGGCTAAGGCAATGTTGGCCGGAGCGGTCCATACGCCTTGTTGGTTATCGTTACGCTGGATAACGGCAGCTACTGCGGCGGTGGGTGAAAGTATGATAGGGTTTTGCGCATTATCCTGATAGGCGCTTTTTAGTCGCGGCCAGTATACGGTGCCCCATTGTCGATCAGCGGAAGAAAACTGTTTTAAACACTCAGCGGCTAATGTCGGATCGTCTGGCGCATCCAATAACCCTATAATGCCGCGTCGGCTCTTGCAAAGATTGAGCACCGATTGCCAAAATTGTAACCAAAGATCTCTTTGAATATAGGAAATCTCTGTCTGATTAAAGCGGATAACATCCGGGGTGATAATCAGGGTAATGTCGTTCTCTGCGGAAATCGTTTGTGTCAGCCACGTTTGTTGTAGTGCGGTGATCAATGACGGAAAATCGCTTAATTGTTTCTCCGTACCCAGTGACAGCACATAAGCTTGTTGACCGCCGTTTTCAAAGAAGTGGCGCACGGAATAGTACATTAATCCTGACTCAGGAAATGACCGGGCAAAATCGGCCAGACTGTTAAGTTTGATAGCCGTTTTATTGACCAGCGACGAGGTATAACCAATAAAAACCGGTATACCGATAAACGTGTCATCCTGTTTTGGGGATATCATGTTTTCTGTGACGGTGACGCTCGGCTGTGTTATTTCCATTATCGTCTCCTTAACGACTGAATAGACGCGGTGTTTAACCGCGTCTCAGTACGATTACTGTGCTACATTTTGTGAAAACTGAAGGATAATAAATTCAGCCGGACGTACCGCGGCCATGCCCACTTTGACAATCATTTTCCCTTGTTTAATGTCGTCATCAGACAGGGTGATACCTTTACCAATTTGAACAAAGTAGGCTTCTTGTGGTTTATTTCCCGCTAATGCCCCTTGTTGCCATAAGGAATAGAGATAGTTGTCAATGGCTGACTTCACCCGTTCCCAGGTGGGCTGGCTGTTGGGTTCAAAGACGGCGGATTGCATAGCTTGTTTGATATCCCGCTCTGCGCTATTAAAGAGACGCCGTACCGGAATGTAGCGCCAGTTGTCATCATTTTGCAGAGTACGTGCGCCCCACACGACAAATCCCCGATGGTTGAAGTAGCGAATGGCATTGATGCCCTGCTGATTCATGGTGCCTTGTTCATCGTCATTGAGTCGTTCAGTGACATCACTAATTCCGCTTAGCACGACATTCGCCGGGGCTTTCCAGACACCACGGCTGGCGTCAGTGGCACAATACACGCCCGCCATCACTGCGCTGGCAGGAATAGTGTTGCCGTTGGCGGCTATTTTGTCTTGTATTGCTTTAACCGCTTGTTGATAGACAGTGAGATTTTTCTGTTTGAGTTGCGCCAGATTTTTGACTTCGCTTGCTGCCGCATCTTCATAACCTGAAACTGCGATCAGGCTATCTTCCACTGGAATAAGTTGTGAGACTTTCACTGCCGGATAGTAAGTTGCGGTTTGCGATTGCACATTAACGCCAGGTATGCTGGTTTTAGTTTGGCTGTCAGCGATAAGGAAATACCCGGCATTCAATAATGCGGGTGTTAAGCTGTTGTATATTGCGCTCTGGTAAGAAGAATCCTGTTCAGGGCAGACGATTAAAGTAATCTCCAGAGCTTGCTCAATTAATTCGGGGATTAATGCCGAAGTGGCAGTGTCTTGGGGATTAACAACGGGCAGGATATAGCAAGGTCCACCGCCATTTTGAAAATAAAGTTTTACCGCATCACTACTTGTTGTGTAGGTACCAACAGCTACAGCGTAAGTGTAACCGGAGCTTGTATTACCTGCGTTAAGAGCGATATCGGTTGTAGCAACAACTGTTGTATCGCCCGCAACTTTCCCGGAAGGCGGAGTGGGAGGCGGTGGCGTTGGCTTGGTCGATGTGATGGCGATTGACGTAATACAACCGACATTAAATAGATTCGTAAAATCCAGCCAGCTACTAACACGTACCGCTTTTGGGGTTGTGCTGGTTTTTTTAGGTTGGAAACGGCCAATAAAAACGGGTATTGCGGTGTTCCCGTGGCTGACAGAGAGCGATAATGACGCATCTTCTTCAACATAAACGCCGGGATAGGTCGGAGTTGTTGGCATGTTGCCTCCAATTATTGTGCGATATTCTGTGTGAACTGCAAGATAATGAATTCGGCTGGACGAACCGCAGCCATGCCGATTTTGACGATCATTTTGCCCTGCTTGATATCGTCATCGGTCATGGTGATGCCTTTACCGATTTGCACAAAATAAGCCTGTTCAGCTTTGCTACCCATCAATCCTCCTTGTTGCCAGAGGGAATGGAGATAGTTATCAATCGCCCGACGCACGGCCTCCCAGGTTGGTTGGCTGTTAGGCTCAAATACCGCGAAACTCATGGCGTTTTTAATGTCTCGTTCCGCGCTATTAAACAGGCGGCGAACCGGGATATAACGCCAGTTATCGCTGTCCTCAAGGGTTCTGGCTCCCCAGACCAGCGTACCGCTCTTAGGAAAGGTACGGATCATATTCAGCGCCTTACCTTGGTTATATTTTCCTTGCAGGTCGTCGGTCATCGGATATTTAGGTTGTAATCCTCCTTGAACAGGAACATTAGCGGGAGCTTGCCAGACGCCTCGGCTGTTATCGACACTAGCATAAATACCGGCCATGACGGCACTCGGTGGAATATCAACCAAGGTTCTCTTTTCTCCCCATTCAGCGGTCAGCCAGGGGTAGTAAACCGCGCCATATTGGGTTGCTGAATAAGATTTAAGAACATCGTCTGGTTGTAGACTTGAGGTTATTTGGGTGGTTGGGCCATCAAAAATGGCGAATAATCCTTTGCCTAATTGGCAAAGTGTCCCGACGGCGGTGGTGATCTCTTCTCCGGCAGCAACCAATAGCGTGACATCATCAAGTACTGGAACTTGCTTTTCTAAATCTTGCGTTTTGACGAGATAAGCATATCCACCGCCGTTAATAAAATAGGCACGCAGTGCGATATCCAGTTTATCGGAAGGATTAAATTGTCCACCTTTTAGTGTTAAATACTCCAGCCAGTTACTGACGCGAATATAGGGCTTAGCTGATATTAATGAATGATTATTTGTGACGGCAAAAACAGGCACTGCCGTTGCACCCGAACGAACCGAAAGTGCGGGTGAAGCGTCCTCTTCAATATAAACGCCGGGATAAGTTGGGGTTATTGGCATATTGTCTCCAAGTTCTTGTGCGATATTTTGCGCAAACAGTAGGATGATGAATTCGGTCGAACTAATGGGCCATGCCAATGTTGATCATCATGTATTAGCGCATGGATAATTGGCGATGTCAGACGATTATCTTCTTCAATATAAACAACGTAATAAATCGTTATTGTCGATCTATTAAGGTGCTTGAATGGTGACTCGATCCGCGACCAATGCGATTTCTTGAATAGCGATATCATTGCTGGTGGCGTCAAAAGAGGGGGAAGTGAATGACGTTGGGAAGGCGTTTGTCACATTCCAGGTCATCAGAATTTCGGTGCCGGCTTCATTGGTCAGGCTAATTGCGATATCTTTTTTCTCAACTTGATTAAGTTGAATAGAATTAATCCAGTCAAAAAGCTTAGTGTCGCCGGAGAAGACGCCTTTACGCAGGGTAATATTGATAGATTGACGTTGGCCCGGCATTTTATAGTAATTACCGGTACCATCTTTATACTCGATGACGTCATGAGAAATATCTAGCCCGGAAACGTTGTTAAAAGGGATTTTCTCATCACCAATAGAGACAACAAACCGATAAGCAGGAATGGGATAGTCAACAGCAATTTGTTCTGGAGTTATAGCCATGATTTTTTCCTTGATTGTTTACATTTGAAATATAAGGAAAACGTCTATTACTTTGTTTTCCTTAGTACCTAACGATTGGGTATAGCTACCGCAACAACCTGATTTATAGAGGTTATTTTTTATATGAAATAATTTAGAGCCTATTCCTCTTCATTACAAAAAGGCCAAATAAAATAGCCTCAATGTGCTAGGTAGTTATTTGACGATTATTTAAATCACCTCTCGTGAAACGAAATAATTATAGATACGGAATTTCCAAGTGCGATTATCAATTAATAATAATAATGATTGTTAATTGATATAGCAGGTTTTGATAATTTTATGCATCAGCATATCTTGATTGATTTCTATAAATAGGGAAATAAAAACGCCCGTAACTTTAATCTGGATTAATACTTCAAATCCATGCTATCGCTTATTGCCAGATGGTTGTGTTTTGTTTTTCAAGTTATACCCGTTATCTTTCAAGTTGCCTCTTTGTTGGCGGCATTCGCTCACCCCGGTCACATAGTTTGCTATGCTCCCGGGGATTCACTCCCTTGCCGTCGCGATGCATCTTGAAATCCATAGGGTATATCACTATTTCATTTTGGTACAATTGACGCCATGTAACAAAGATGTCTGGAGGCAATTGTAACTTCGGGGATATTTGATTTATTCATTCAGAGTTTCCCTGTTATCATCAGCGCTGCATGGATTGTTTTAAACGGCAGCAACAGTGATAAAGGAGCATCCAATAATGGAACAGCACTATATCCCGCATACCAGTTAGCGACACGCTCATTTTTAGCATCAATCAGCAACGCAATCCCACCTGCCTGAGCTGCAAGTGACTGCTCCCCGCCGTAAAAAACGGCGAGGCTTCCCACTTCTCAGGCTCATGATTCTGCCTTGTATGGCGATATAAAAACTGATTCAACAAACCATCGCCACAATCGAAGGCTGCACGATCATGATGCTTGCTGATGGGTTCTTCGTGCCAAGTATAGTAACGTTATGGCAGTTCCGGCAAAGCAAAGGCAACAGCCATGAGCTTATTGTTGGGAGCCGGTGGATTATCCAAAAGGTCCAGGGCATATAAACTGTCTTTCTCTGTCAGTTCAAGCTGTTCGTTCTCATCGATAATCTTCCGCGTTGCCGAGACGACGTTGCGGATCACAAATTCGGTCAGATTGGTGTGTTGTATGGCTGCTGCACGCATCAACAGTGATTTTTCTTCAGAGGCAATACGCAACGACATACGGTTATTGGTTTCTACTGGGATTTGAGGCATGATTGAAGTTCTCCATTTTGTACGCATTAAAATAGTACACATACTAGGTATGGGTATATAACAATCAGTACACTTTCAAAGTGTACATGATGAGTGTCAAATACAAACGTTTTTAGTACAACTGCGACGGCTATTGATCAGACTCCGCATATTCCAGGTGAATGTCACATCTGGCAGACTATAACAACCGTTTTTTGAGTGAATTGATAACCTCAATACTATTACCGTCTTTACCAGGTGAAACGATAGCATCCTCCGATAATACTTTGACGTTCACCTTACCGTTATCATTAGCCAGCAGTGCATAGCTATAGCCGGCTCTAATAACCGGTCTTCCCGGCTTGATTTCATCGTAGTTAAAAACACTGACATTTTCTGCGGTATTATCAATCACAACCGCCTGTTTTCCCATATAGGTAATAACGCTCTGATCATATTCTGCAAAAATATTCACTAAATCGTTATTTTGTTGGTTAACCGCAATCGGTTTGCTATCCGATAAAAGGGCTTTGTGACTCTGACCGGTAGTGACAACGCCATCTTGGCCGGTTTTCCATTCATCATCACCCGGTTTCTGGCCCGTATGATAGGCAAAGAAATAATTATCCTTCACGGCATACACCATGGTACAACCGCTTAATGTCCCGGACGTGACAATGACCGGATACCCAGGCCGAATATCTCGCAAGGCAATTTTTATTCCTACGGTTCCCGATGCGCCATTAACTACATTAATGCCGGTAATATTGTGGCCTAATCTATTTTTTCCCCAATGTCTTCCTATCGTTCCAGAACCCGATTCTGAAGAGGTCACTTGGTCACCACTAAATCCCATAATAACATCATGAAAAGGGTTCTCCTGACCAGAGTCACTATTTCTCAAAGACCTTGCCTGAGCAAGTTGCTGATGGCTGTCATAGCGATGCGCTATCACCGGTATGTCGATTGGGGCATTATCGCTACCCACTAATAACCCCTTGTTCTTTAGCGGGGAAATATGCCCTTTATTAAGTTTGCTGTCTGCGGTAGAGTGTTTGAACATTAATAAGTCCTCTAATTAATTAAATTTGCTACGTTTAAGATTTATCTGAAAATAATTATTCAGATGATCTGATGCTATGAGTTTGAAATCCATAAGGCATATGTATTTAATCATAAATTTAAAGAGTAGGTATTTAATTGAGAGATATTTTCAGATTTGTCTTGTTTTTACTATCAACATTTTGATGTAATAATTACCTGACTAATCAGAAAATAATAGAATAGATGGATTTAAAAATTAATTATTATGGAAAATAACGGGAGCTATGTTATCAAATACAGCTCCCGGTTTTTCCATGTAAGTTATTATAATCTAGAATACTTGTTTCAAGTTTACTATTTTCTATTTTTACGACTTTAGAATATTGGGGGGCTGTTTGTTAATTTTATAATGATGAACATATTAGGAATAAGTAATATATAAATTAATTATCATTGATATTCTTCCTATTATACCCAGAAACTTTCATATCTTTAGAGATAAAGGTGTCGGCTTCAATTGAAGGCTTACTGAATGACCACCGATTAGATTTAGATTTTATATTTATGATATTAGGGGCTGCGGCTATTTTCTGATAGTGAAGTTGCCATTGTTTTTCCTCCGGGTTAAATTTTAGGAATGCAGAACCATAGGTATTTTCCATAACTTTGCCATCGGCTTCGTGGTATCCATAATCGCAGAATTCCATTGCTGCAATCATACCCATTCCGTGATCAATATTTTGGTTATTATATTCAACGTCTTCTTGACCACCTTGTACGTGCCGAACCCGGAGAATATCTTTATTCATTTTATCGACAACAAATGAACATCCACTGAATCCTGGGGTGAATACATACTGTGGATGGCGACTGAGATTGGGTTGTGTTGGGATATCAACATATCCTCCTTGTGGGGCCCAATAAGCTAAAATGGACATGTCTTTATCCGGTATTTCATTTTGCCAGGTATCGACAATTTTTAATGCGTTGAATGGCACAGTTTCATCTGATGGTTTAATTTGTAGTGCCTTGAACACCAGATTTCCGCCTCCTTCTTTGTTATTTAAAATATCTTTTACTCCTTCTGACATTTTTATCTTTTGCGGATTAATTAAATCGGTAATAATCGGTTGTGAAGTTAGTGCACTTTCACTTAATATATCAGACATTGCTATTGGAATTGCGCTATATTGTTTTTGTTTAGAATGAGACGGAATAAAAGGTTGTGCACCTTCTATATTCCGTTCATTCCCTGTTCTTAACTTTTTCTCTAACGGTAAATCCAATCCTAATCCTAGTGAGCAGCTACTCATAGTATTATATTCGTTAGGATATATCGAGCGTTTTTCCATTCTATTTCCTGAATGTTGAATTTTTTCACTGTATTTGTTGTTTGGCATATTATCATCTGTTAGTTTTTAGTGGGAATAAATAATGTATTTTTATTCTATTGATATATACCCAATGGATTTCAAGATGCATCGAGACGGCAAGGGAGAGAATCCCCGGGAGCATAGCAAACTATGTGACCGGGGTGAGCGAGTGCAGCCAACAAAGAGGCAACTTGAAAGATAACGGGTATATTGTGTTTTTACATAAAGGTGTCAGCTATATTAATAATGAAGATAAAATTAAACTCCAATTAATTTGTCAGAGTTCTCTTTGGAAATAATAATACCGACACTATTGATCTCAACAACAGCACTTTGACTATTTTGCCATTTTGCAAGAATATCTTTTATTTGTGGTAAATGAATTGAATGGGTAATGCCAGAAGTTTCAAGAATAACACTTATATTTTGCTGACTTTCATTATTGCCTATAGCGAATTCAGTGATCAGATTGACTTTAGCTAGGGCAAGGCGAATATCCTCCGTACCACCTAAATCGGCACACAATTTATCTTTCAAAGCTTGATTTATTTGTGAATTATCTATATTTGGTTTTTGATTCACAGAAGAGGATATTTTTCTGATTGGTATTACACTGTCTTCAATATTTTGTAATTTCATTGGTACGGTAATGGAATACATTAAAGAGAGGCGAGGGCGATTACCGAGAGCTTGCCAGAAATTACCTAAGCTATTTAAATTCTCCTGTTGGGGAATAATTCGAGTATAGGCACCGGGAATGCCGGTTAATTGACGGTTGTTAATTAATGCATTCAGAATACGAGTCATCACTTTCGCCGCCTGATTATTGGGCTGACTATCCGGGCTTGAACTGTCGCTTGATGGTTTATTGGCATCCCAGTAAGTAATTAAATAGTTACAATTGATATTGACCCATCCCGGTAATAGTGTGCTGGTCATCGGGTTATAGCGTCTTGGTTCGGCAGAACGTAATTGAAGATCTTCATTGATATCATAAAGAAATACACTAACCGTCGGTTCCGATTGAATGGAATTAATTTCGGGTAGATCAAAGCGGATATCAATCTTATTGCCATTGGTATTTAAATACTGGGATAAAATAGTATTTAATGCATTATTTACTTCAATAATTGCATTGTCAGAAGCAATTAGGGTTGTCATGTTTATTCCTATTCTATTGAATGTTTAAAAAGCCAATCGGCCTGTTTTACTTAATTCGAGTGTAACCGCCCGATCTAAATGTTGATTTTCGATTTGTTCACAGTGGTCATTTTTCGCTAACATTGATGCTAATAAAGCAATATTTCTGATATTAGCCCCGGTCAAATCAGCTCGTTCAGCCAGATATTCAAAATCAACTTCATTGGATAATGTCAGTTGTTCCGGCCAGATGGCTTGCCACATTTTTTTACGCAATGTTTCATCAGGGTAAGCAAAACGGGTAATAAAGGTAAAACGGCGGTTAAATGCGCTGTCTAAATGGCTGCGATTATTGGTGGCTAAAATCACCAATCCCGGATAATTTTCTAGTCGTTGCAATAAATAAGAAACTTCAATATTAGCGTGTCTGTCTTGGGCGTCTTTGGTTTCGCTGCGTTTGCCAAATAGAGCATCCGCTTCATCGAAAAATAGCACTCCAGAATCCGCTTCGGCTAAATCGAAAATACGGGAGATATTTTTCTCCGTCTCACCAATATATTTATTCACCACGGTAGAGAGATCGACTTTAATTAGATCAACACCGAGATGCCCGGCAATCACTTCTGCGGCCATGGTTTTTCCGGTCCCGGATTCTCCGTAAAATAGTGCACTAATGCCGGTGCCATAACCGATTTTTTCCCGAAAGCCAGTAGCCAGAATTTGGTCACGATAATGAATAGCAGCAATAATTTCTTTTAATTGTTGCGCTAATGCGCCTGAAATGACTAAATCATTAAAGCTACGTTTGGGGGTTATTCGTTGAGCTAATTTACCGAAGTTTTGTTGGGCGCGGAAACTTAATGCCTTTCGCAGATCGATTTCTTCCAATTGACCGTTTGGTTCTCGGAGTATTTGATATTGACTCGCTTCTTTAAGGATTTGCGGCAATGTTTCTGCGGTAAATGAAAAACGTTGGCATAACTGAGTAATATTGATTTCCTGAGCGATATTATCCGGTAAGCTTGTTTCGAGCATGGTTTTTTTATCTGCCAGAGTAAGTGCGGGCATATTAATTTGCACTATTGGCAGATGTTTAATCCATATTAATGAATCTTGTGGTTCTGCTAGACAAACTACGCGTAATTTTGGTTGGTTTAATAATGTAGATAACTCGTTGTGCCATATTCTCTTTTCCTCTGTCAATAAAGAAAAATTGCGGATTAATAAGCAGGCATCGTGTAACCTGACTTCCCGGACTGCATCCATCAGCAAGTTAGATATTGCTGCGGTGTTCTCTTCGTCCGGCAGACGGGCTAAATCCAGGGTTAAGGTACTAATATCATGAGACGCCATAATATGACTGACAGCTAATTCTCTGGCGCTATCCGGTTTTCCTCTGAGTATGACCAACGGGCGTATTTCATCGGTTTCATTTAGTAATATCTTTTCAAGTGAATGACAAAGAGTTTGTGGATACCAACGATGTGAGGCCGGAGAATGCCAATAAGCACAGGTTGTCAACGGCGGTAAAATAATTTGCTGGCCTGATAAGCAATGCCAGACAGCGCTATGAGTTAGAAATTGGGTTTGTAGCCAAATAGACTCTTCGTGATTATTGAGCCGTAATAGTTGGTTATTGATTAACGGTGTTTGTGGTAAAAAGCTGTTTTGCAGTAATTGCCGGTCACTTTGGCGTTGGCTAAATAATTCAATAGCTAAAGCAAAACTCGGCCACTGTTTTTTACTGTTACCGTGCAGAGCGGAAAATAATGCATGATAACGGTTATCGAAGTGCGGTAATAAACCTAATAATAAAACATCCCGTTCAAATTCAGTGAGATCAAAACGTTCGACTAATAGTGATAATGCATTGGGGTTTTCTTCGATTTCAGAGAAATTAATAATATCATCCTGTTTGGTTATCCAATGAGGAATACCTTGTGGCTTTACCAAATGCTGTTCTAATTCATCTTCGTTAAGTAGAAAGCTTTCCGGTAAATAATCGTATTTTTCTCTGTTTTGGTAATAGTAATGCTGTAACCGCAAATCAATACGTTCCAGATGGGGATAAATCCAGCGTAATTCTGTCACCATATGGTGGTTGTTTTTAAGTAAAGAGTTCATATAAACCTGTTAAATGTTTCGCCAGTCGATTAATAAAGCGTGGTCCAGCCAGGGAAGTTTGGCGATATTTAATGGCCACGGCCAATCGGCCAGCAATGCATCAAATGGTTGTTGCTGAATGATGATTTTAATTTCCTGATCATTGATCAGCAATTCACCTGGTCGTTGTAAAAACAGTTGGCGGACGTCACTGTGGCTTAATTTTTTCCAGCCGGGAAGTTGAGTAATAACGGTATCTAGACATTGCGCGGTTATTAATTGTTTTTTTTGTTCAAGAGAGATTGATTCACTGTTTTCATCAGCCGTTAATCCACACAGAATATTATTGAGTCTCTTACGTTCTGCCGGTGTTTCTTCGGTTCCCCAAATCAGATGGTCAAGGAAATTAACGGCGCTGAATCGGGCTTGACGATGAATAAATTTTTGCTTCTCAAGTAAACCAAGTTGATTAAATAGTGCGGGCAACATCGGCCATAAAATTAATATTCCCGCATTACTGACTTGGCATGGAAGGACTTGTTCAGGTAATACAGTTCGTTCAGAGTGTGGTCTGTTAATAGTTCGAAGTGGGTTAGGTCTATTTCCTCCTGTAACCGATGTTGATAATGCTTGCTGATCTTCGGCAATTATCTTTTGGTTTGTCGAATGTTGATATTGCTGAACGTTTGAGAAATTAACGTTATTCATGGTTGATTTTTTACTGGGTAGATTTTTATCTGTGTGGTTTGGCATAAAATATTCCAACAGATATTGGTATTCTTCAACCGATAGATGCTTTTGGCAAAGTCGTGAAATAGAAACGGTTTGCCAAAGTTGTTTCAGCCAACTATTTAATGGACTATTATCGGTCATAGTCTGGCGGAATAATGTAATAACAGATGCAGCATTAAGTACGCCGTTATTGAGTTCAGTTGTAATACGTGAAATGATTTTCGCATTGGGTTTAGGTATATCCTGTGCATTATGTCGATGTAGATATTCCAGTACATTAAGTATCAGTTGCCCGGAGGAGACAAGCTCCTCCTGATGTTGTGGTTTGTTTACTCTTGCGGATAATCTGCGGTTGATGGCGCTTAATAAAGCGGGTTGCTTGATCGCCAAAAATCGTTGTATACCGTGTTCAGATAGGCAGCTTTTTGCCAATAGCAATATCCATTGGTTCTCTATCTGTGCTAATTGATGGGTAAGTTTATTAATATCTTTATTATTGGTTATTGCCTCCAGTGTATTTAATTGGGGATCTTGTTGATATAACGAGTGAATAAAATTCTCTGCATTAATGAAATTATTATCGCCAGATAAAGATAACTTATTGATAAATTTACTGGATATTGATTTATTCAGTAGAATTTCTTCTTTATGATCGTTTACCTGATATTGGCTAAGTGCTTTATTCAGCTCTATCTTTAGACGAGCGGGAAATAATGAATTAAAGTTATGGAGACTTATTTCACCAAGGTTCAGGGTTAATTTCTCTAAAGAGATATCTTGATGAATTTCATATTCATCAAAGTATGAATTAAGTATTTTATGTATATTGGTCTGATTAAGCACGGAGCCATGCAATACTTTTTTAGCTACCTGTTGATTATTAGCTGCAATAGTAATGGTAATCCGATTTAACAGATTTGGCTCCGAAGTCATATCGATATTTCCTTGGTAATGAGTAAATAATAGGTAATTTAAGTCTGTATTTGTAGAATAGAATTAGAGTTTCATAATAAAAGCTAATAAGTAATAAGGCGGAATTACATCAACTCTATGATAATGTGAAGGGGATGATGCTGTTGCCACGTCCATACCCTCTGAGGTTAATTTAAATTCGCCAGAAGTCCAGTGTGCAGTATTATTAATAGGTTTTCTCACATCAAGGTTGACAAAAACCGCAGTTGGTGTTGTATCGTTGTGATATTTTTTTTCATTACCACTACCACTGGCTGAATACTGGCTCTTTCCTTTATCAGAAAAGTTATCTCCACACATGACAAAACGATTTCTTAAATCTGGAACTGTAACCCCATCATAAGTTCCTCCATCACAAAAAGCCCATCCAGTAGGAACACTACTACCAGAGAACATCACAATCATTCCTCTGGGGAGTACTTTATTGGGATCAATACTGACTCCGCTATTGTCTACCTTAATGCCATTACCAGCTTTGACAGATACTGTCTCATTACCTACAATAATGCCATCACCCTGACCGACGGTTATTCCACCAGATCTGTCAATCAGACCATCATTAAGTTCTACAGAGAAAACATTATTTCTGAGTCTTAATGAAGAATAACGGGAATTTTTAGTTTCCCCAATATTTAAACTGACTCCGTTACTGTCTACCTTAATACCTTCACCAGCTTTAACTTTTATCCCTTCATTAACTATTTCAATACCGTAATGATTATCGACTTCAAGTTTATCGTTGTTAATTCTCAATCCTCTGCCGGTATTGACTGCTAATCCGCTATTATCAGCTAATAAGCTTTTATTTTTGATTTTTACGCTCACACCATTGTTATCAGCTTGTAAGCCGCCGCTAGAGTTAACCTTTACCGCTAGTCCGCTATTATTATTCAGAACTAAGGCTGAATTTGGATTATCCATCTGATTGGGCGCTTTACCAACAGCCCGGCGGCCCATATCAGCAATATTAATTAGGTCGGCATAATCGGTTTGTAATGGAATACTGCCTTCTTTAAATCGTCTTCTTAAATCATCTGCTGATGGGCCATTTGATTTGATATTTTCCATATTGGATTCTGCATTAGGTAGATTAGATTTTTTTTCCATTTTTATTACCTTATATATGATATTGGATTATTCTGATTTAAATGTCTTGTATACCCTTCATCCTTCAAATTGCTGCTTTGTTGGCTGCTTTCACTTACCCCAGTCATATAGTTATCTATGCTCCTGGGGATGCGTTCACTTGCCGCCGCGCTGCAACTTGAAATCTATTGGGTATAGATGTTTCTGTATAATTAAACAGGAAGAGATATTTAATGTTAAAATAAATTTTTTGTGATGATATATTCATTTGTTTTTATATGGGATAAATTAATTTCTATTTTTGATATTATTTTTATTAATCATTGCATTTAGTTTAGTTATTCCTCCGGTATAAGGTACATATAATAATTGATCACTTTTTATGACTTCTTCATTCCATTTATCTCCAGACTTACCAATTACCTCAATACGTTGCTGTTTAGTGGCAATTCGCATATTACCAATACCGGTTGCATCAGAAGGTAGGCGTCCCAAGGTTAAGGTTTCTAAAATATGATATGCCTCGTCCCCTAAAGGTGCGCCATTGTTTTGCCAACGTTTATAGGTGCTGGCAAAATCTTTAAAATGTTCCGGTGATAGCCAGTGAATAATCATCGAAATATGCGCGGGAAATTCAGCGAGAATCTCCTTTTTCACCCAAGACTCCAGCTTGTAAGGGTCAACTTTGTCATTCTCAATTAACTGACGATTAACGACCACACTAACGACAAATGAGAAGCGATCGGCCAAGGCGTACTTTTCGCTGGAGAAGTACCAGCGATAGCGCCATGCTTCGGTCTCTTTTGGAAAGTCTTTATGCTGTGAGTTTTGATTGCGTTTAATTAATATCTTGCCTTGAATACGATCAAATTTAACCACCCGTGCTTTGAGTTCATATTCAGGCGGTTCAGGGAGAATTGTACGAGCTGATATTTTTTGGGTTGGCCCAGATGGGGTAATGACATATTTCAGGGTGATTTCATCATCGACTTCGATCATGGCAGGGAAGGGGCTTTGAGCACTGGAAGTAATCCAACGTTCATCTTCGGTAACATTTTTATATGTCTCATCGGCATAAACCAATTGATAATCCATATCTTCCAGCCACACTGGGCTATTTTGCCAGCGCAGATTACCATCATTAAATGCCAGTCTTATTCTGTCAAGATTGCGTTCCAAATCGCTACTGTTACGGGTGTTAATGGAGAATGAATTTCCTGTCACTTCGGTGATCATTTGGCCCCGTAATATAAACTCTCTATCACCTTCAATAATAATCAGGTTAATTACCTGACCTTGTAATAACCGACCTGCAATACCTTGCTGGGTGATGATGAGTTGATGATTTTTAAAGCCTGAATTCTCTTCAATTATTTTTAGATCGTCAGGTTTATGTTTATCATCGAATTTCGCATCGGGTTTTATTGGTAAAAGCTGACGATGCTCAATTAAATAGAAAGGCAGGTTAGCCAGATCGGGTGTGTCGCTGAAACATTCTCCGCCCAAACCTAACCGGGCAGCAATTCGTTTTTGTAGCGCCGACACTTTATCAATCCGAATATTATTACGTTGATAGATTAGTTCGGGTTGTTGAGCCAGATAGCCTTGCTGAGTAGACAGAAAATCTTTGAAACCCAACAGTGAGTTTGATGTGAGTGGTCTGGCGGCAAGTTGAGCACCAAAATAGCCTAACAGATGATTCAGAATTGTCGCCTCTTTTATATAGTTTGACTTCTGAATATGGTTATCAGTATAGATTTGTGAATCACGGCTTAGTTTTGCGGTTAAATCAGCAATGATCTGTTGATGAACGTTGTCACTGACCGTATTGGCTTTAAAAGGCCATTGTACACCGTGTACCGTTTTCCCTCGTTGTTTAAAGGCCAGTAATTTCGGTAACAGAGCCAGTTCAGCACAGCCGTTAGCCAACATTTGTTCAAATGGCAGCATAAATTGGTGCAACTGCATTTGTTGTGGCGTAGGTTTACTGGTCTGCAATCCATAGCAAGCCGGTAACTTATTGCTTACCGGGTAATAATCCAGAACTTTACGATGTTTACCCCAATGCAGTAATTCTGGCTGTGTATTAATCAGGGATTCTGTAATAAGCTGTTTCTCTACATCTTGTTTAGCAACAGCAATTTTAACGCCCCCTTTGGCAATAATGGTAAGCGGGCTGTTTGCTGAGGTAATTAGTGCCAATGGATCGTTACCCCATAGTCTGGGGTAATATCCCTGAGCGATTTTCCAGGACCAATTATCGTCCGACAATGGCGTAATGGTTTCGTCGTGATTAGCTAATGCCAGCAGGGTTACACTTTGAATACCTTTAATAGCTAATAATCGGTTAACCAGATGGCTTAAATTTAATACGGTAGCGCCGGTGTAATCTTTGACTTGAGGTAATGTCGGTATCCAACCGTGATGTAAATAAGGGCCGGAAAATATCTCTTCATGATTGTAACCCTGATCTTTCATGACCTGAGTGGTATAACGTTCGGGTTTTGCCAGCACCATCTGTTCCGCCGTCATATAAACTTGGGCGAAAATATCGGCAAAATCGATGACGTTCTCTTCAAGTTCAATATCAATCTGCAAGGGGAGATCAGTAGGTTGCAGCCAGATAATGTGACTGACGGATTCCCCCAGATTACGGTTATCTTTTAGGAAAGCGTGGAGCTTTTCCTGAGCCAGCTTATTATCGGCCTGCGTTTCCCGGTTAGGGAGTAAATAGAGCCAGTAATTTCCTCTTAGCGCTAATTGGCTGTCTGATCCGGAGTTTTTAAAGCTATATTCACGTTTCTGTTTGTTATACCAATATTGATAACGTTGATTTTCAGGTTCACGAATTAATTGGACATCATTAAAGAAAAAATAATCTTCGTGGGTGTCATTAATCGTGTCACTGCTGTGCAGGTCTAGCAAAGCCCGGCGATAATCCTCCGCGGTGATGGGGCCACAGGTCAGCGTTTGTTGTGGGCCAAATTCTTGGGGGAAAATACCGTCGCCGGGTATCTGTTCCTCTGGCTTTGGAGTAAGAAGATCTCTCAGTGGTAATGAGTGGCGATAGGCCAGATCGGAGGCACCATAACAACAGGCTTCCAATAAGGTGATACCGGGATCATTTTCACTGGTATTGCTCCAGCATTGGCCGGATTGCTGCTCAATCACCGTTTTGGCCTGAGTGAGTAAGGCATCGAAGGTAATATCGTCTTTGACGATGGGAAATAGGGCATCCTGATGATTCATTGGTTAACTCCTTGGTTTAAGGGGCGCGGCTCTGGCCAGACTAAAATCAGCACTTCATCATCGGCGGCTTCGATACTTTTACCCACGGCACCGGTGACTCGGTTAGCGATGGTTATGCTTAAATCGGTGACGCGTTCCACCAGAGGAGATTGCTGGATCGTGGCTAATAACTGGTAATAATCAATGCGATTACCGGTTGTCACGCCGATAGCGGCATTTTCGCCCCACGGCATATATTTGCGGCTTAACTCCTGTTGTAGCTGATGATATCCGTAGTCGGGGTTAACACCTGCGATAAAGGTCACTTGGTAGTTCACATTAACGTCAACGTAAGTGGGATTGCTGATCTCAAGGGTTGCCCAAGGGCTGCTGAGTTGTTTGATCCATTCGACCATCTCTGCCAGCCGAGCGGGGTTTAATTTTGGACGCAGCGCATCATCGTTATCTTTGTAACGGCTGTCAGGAATCACAATCAGTTGCTGTTTTTCCGGTGCCGGGATTTTGGTTAATTCACTGGCAGAAGGGTATTTGACATCAAACAGGCTGATAAATTGCTCTTTTAATAAAGTGACAATGTTGCCCCAACTCAGCGCCCGGTTACGGTGAGATAGCCGGGCAGGGAGTCGGGTCAGGAAGGCTTGTTCGGTTTCTGGCGGGCGACCGTTCCACGAGGCCCAAGGTTGAGTTATTTCATCGATTCCAACAGATGAGTTCACCGGCTGTTTAATGCTGCCGACAGCTAATCCATTTAGCAAGTGATCCGACTCAATGGTTTCTGCGTTAATTAGAGTAGCGGTTATAGCGTTATACAACAGTCCTTTAATTCTTGGATAATTAGGCGGTTTTTCACCAGATACCGTTGGTACCATCTCAGCTTTTAGCCAGTATTTATCTGTTGGCATTAGAGAGGTTTGATTTGAAGCGTTTTGTGGTAACAAAGTTCGCAAAGTTCCCCGATCAAACAGGTTGCGGGTTTGGTCGTGAACCAGTTGGGTTAATGACTGCCATGTATTGTCTTTATTAAGATAAAACCAGGATATGGAGAATTCCTCAAAGCCGTCTAACTGCCAGTATAGAGATAAAGTTTGCCCCGGTAATACATCGGTAAAGCCTAAATAGAATGTATTATTGGCTAGTGATGATATATTTGCTTCTCCCCAATTTATGGTGGTAGATTGAACTTTGACATCATGGGATGTTTCGCTAAAAAGTTTAATACCGTTTTCAGGTAATTTAATATTATCTGAGTGGCTTAATATTATTGCCGATTTCCAGTCGGTGTTATCTTTCCGATGCCAACGCAGATCGGTCAATTTTCCTTGATTCGCTAATAGATCGGTATCTGATGCATATTGTAACGGATTTCCGGCGCTATCCTGTCCGGCATCAAATAGGGTTCCTTTAGGGATAAAATATTCTGCATTATCTGTATTTAAGGTAATGCTTAAAGCAACGCTATCTGCTTGCGCTTTTTTAGGTTTCAGCCCCAATAATTCCCGGTAGTAAAGATTACGGTGCCGGGCCGGGAAGGTATTGAATAATATTTTGGTTGTTTCTAAGAGTTTTAAAAAAGCCAAAACAAAAGCTTGATGGGCCGGTAAAAGACCATCGGCTTTATTAACATTTTGGTCAATGTCGGCTAATTGTTGAGGATGATTTGCTTGAATAAAGTAAAAGCTATCCCAGAACTGTTTTTTCTCTTGATCAAAAGGAATTTTTTCAGCATAAGCTTTAAGCCAGTTTAAAATATCTAGCGTGCTTCTTTCATCAAGTTTAAATTCAGTATCTGGCACAATTGCAGAGAGTTTATTTTCTAACTCAGCCTGTCCCATATTTTACCACCTGTTATGCAATTATTCCCGATATACCCTTCATCTTTCAAGCTGCTGCTTTGTTGGCAGCTTTCACTCATCCCAGTCACATAGTTATCTATGCTCCTGGGGATTCGTTCACTTGCCGCCGCGCTGCAACTTGAAATCTATTAGGTATAGATTTTCAGGGGATCGTGATTATTTAAAATTAAAGTTGGAAAAATTATTTATCCGGCAGTGACCGCATATTGACTGGCAATAAAACGGCCTTTGCCCATACTGGGGGCTGTTACATCCGGGCCACTCGATGGATTATTGGCTGGCTGTGTCGGGGTAAAACAGGCGATAAATTGTTGTCCGACTACAATCACCGTGACTGGACTACGGCAGAAGTTTACCTGCTGGCTGGCATCCAATTGAGCAATGGTGACTATTCCCATGCCGGGAACCGGGTGGCTTGGGGTAATATATTGCGCTTGCAGTTGGACCTTTTTTTCATCACCCACTATGACGATCTTTTTGCCTTGAATTTTGACGTGTCCGCTACCCCGGATGGTTGCTGGCCCCAGAATGGTGACTTGTCGGTTGCCAAATAACGGTTCGAACAGCAAATTGTCGCCATCCACCACCAGTTGTTTGCTCATAAACTCACCTGCACCCGGCCTTCATTAACTTCAAGGGCGCCTTCAATTTGCTGGCCGATTTCGCTGCCTCTCAGGGTGTAAGTGACCTGAATATGCAAGGTATTGGGCATGTCTGTTCTCTGATTTACCTGGATCTCGCTGATATCGGCGCGGGGTTCATAGCGCAATACTCGTTCTTCAATACGGGTTTGAATTTCGACCATCATTTCGTCACGGATATTGGCAAACAGATAATCATTCAGGCCGCAACCATAATTCTCATGCATAATTCGTTCGCCGGGTTCGGTGAGAAAAAGAATTTTCATATTTTGGCGAACGTTTTCTGCTCCTTCCGCTATTGCTACGCCGGTTGCTATTTCAGGATGCGCATTATCTTTGATAGAAAATTGCGGCGGAAAGGCCCAACCCCGACCATAAATATCGGCTAATACTGTGTTGGTTAATACTGTGTTTGTCATCTCATTACCTTAATTATTGGGTTAAATTAATTTTCGCACCTTTAATATCCACCCCGGATTTCCCGGAAGCAGACAGCGATTTTTGGGCCTCTATTTTAATTTCCTGAGCATTGGTAATGAGGTTTTTAGTCGAATTAAGCGTGATATCTTTATCCTGTTGCAGAGATAAGGTATGTTTTCCGCTATTTAATGCGAGGGTTTTATCTTTATTATTGAATAATAATTCCTGCTGGTTCTCCCCCTGTTTAATCACTAAGGTTTTCACCGGATTTTTTTCACTCGGTTCTAACGGTGCCTTGTTTTTAGGGTTGTGCATGGAGCCTAATATCACTGGGAAGCGGGGATCACATTCAAAGAAGCCGATAATCACCTCATCCCCCGGTTCCGGGTAGAAGCAGAAGCCGCTTTCATGGCTGGCGTAAGGTTTACCCAGGCGGGCGAAAAGGGTGCCGTTGGTTAAGTTTAAGGCCGGTATTTTGACCGGAATACGACCTAATGACTGGCTATCTCGCTGGTATTTTTCCACGATCCCGACATGCAGCTCTTTCGCCTGCGGTATAACTTGCTCTGTTTCCGGTAGTAGCCCCAGCGTTAGCCGGGTACGCCAGCCTTGCCGCTGATTGATGGTCTGACTGACGCCGGTGATAATCGCCTGACCATCCATCCCCTGACCAAAGCCGTTTAATGCCAGCACATCACCGACGTGATAACGGTTATCGCCTTCGACCTCAAAATTACCGGAGACGTTATGACTTCGGCGGTTATTCAGGATACCTTGAGCAAGCTGTTTGGCCTGTTCATTGTCCAGCGGATGGCTGAAAACCCATTGCCATGCTTGGTTGGTCAATGATGTCAGGTTATCTGTGGCGAGTTGATTGCGACCCAGTCCGCTGCTTTTTGCCTGATGGGCTTGAGACAGTTTTTGTTGGGCGATATCCCAGGATTGTACACTCACGGTTTTGGGGCTACGTTGATTATCCCATTGTAAATTAGCCTCAAATAACACCGCATCCTGATGGTTAGCCCGCTGGTGGATGGTATGTACGGTTGACCGATTCAGTGATTCCGGGGAAACCAGCGTCACGCTATCGTTACCGGGCAGTAGCCAGGTGTGGGTCGCGAACAGCCGACTTTTTAGAAAAGTCCAGTCATTACAGCGAAACTGTACCATTTGCTCATGCACCGTTTTAAGCTGAGGCGCTTGTTTTATCGTGACAGGGATACCCGCTTGGCTAAACAGCTTCTTGATAATCGCCTCATCACTCTGTTTGTTGAACAGTTGTGAGTGGAAGTTGTGAGTTAATTTTTGCAGCGAATGTTTGGCGGTCAGAGTAATGATGCTGTCCTGACCTTTAAGCCCCAATGTTTGCCGAACGATGTTCCCCTTAAACACCACGGTTTTTTCAATCTGCACGCTAAACTCATGATTCGGATGGCAGCTTGCCAGTTCAGCTTGCGCCTTGGCATCAAAGATATGATTTGCATCACCGGCAATACCTAAGGTGATGTTGGCCGAGGGGATGCCATTGATATGATGGTTTACTGTTAAGCTGATAACCGTAAAGTGGTTGAGTGTTTTGTCGCCTATTTTGAGCGTTATCGCAGGTATCTTCATGCCTTCCCCCGTGCTTGCAGCGTTTGCCCCGGCGTGAAATCATCAAGATTATCCAAATCGTTTTGCCAGGCCAGCGAGAGATAATCAATCCCCCCTGCCAAAGAAGCTCCGGCGCTTAAGGCGATCAACGGCAGAGAGAGCATATCAGTGACGTTAACCGCAGTAGCCGGGGGTGATTTTAATTGCTGCTCGGTAGCTTGAATGACAAAGCTTTCATCTGCTGCCAGAGATAGGGTAGCGCTGGCCCGCAACGGTGTGGCGTCCCGGTCAAACAGGGTATAGTGAATGCTGAGACCACTGGCGCGACAGGCAAAATAGCCTTTATTTTCCCAACGCATTTTGCCCCATTTGATTTTAAGAAAGTGAGGGACGTTAGTACTGGCATCCACGGCACATAAGGCTTTTAGCGTTGCCAGTTGGGTTTCTACCGGCGTGTTGTTGCTGGGCATGGCGGCATCAAATAACAGGATTAATGATAGACCCGCCGGTTGGGATAACACATAGCGGCTGCTTTGGCTGGCACTGTTAATGCTTTCATCCTGCTGATAACGGGTTTGATAATCGAGCTGGATGGCATCAGGGTTATACATCGCCTGTAAACTGCCTACGGAGATTTTCCCCTCGCGGTCTTTGAAGGCGGTGAGGGTGAGTTTGGACAGGCTGCGTTCAATTAAGCTCATAATGACCTCCTGTTTCACGCAATGCATCTAATACTGCTTGTTTCACCTTTTCAATCAGGTGGGCGTTATCCAGCGCTTCCTGCGCCAGTGTTCGTGGAGTGACCGAGTGACTCGCTGAGTCGGTGACTTTGGCCTGAATAATCAACTCCTTAATTTCAACAGTCATGCTTTCACTCCTAACCAGCGCATATCCTGATAACGTAATTCCAGTGCATTCACCAAAACGGTATTGCTATTGGCATCAAGGTCGCCGGTAGACCAGCGAACCGGCAGGGCGTTACTTAATGTCCAGCTTGCTACGGGAACTGAATGTTCATTCAGTAGCATGATGACCACATCGGCATACACCGCTTTCTCGCCGCGCAGGACGCGATCAAATACCCAGGTCAGCGGCGTAACGGTCATCACGCCGCGTTCCAGCACCAAACTGCCGTGTTGGATCTTCTCGGCTAGCCAAACGTTTCTGGCATTTTCTCCGCCCTGACTGTGTTGGGTGGTTTGCAGTTCGCGGCTGAGGCCCGATATCCGTTGGAAGGCAATGTCGAGTGGGCTAGGGATGTTGTTAAACAGAAAACTGGCGATAAAACGGTGTGACACCGACGGGGTGTATAAGTTGTTCATATTTTGCCCCTGTTTAATGGGTGATGCCGGTACGGGTATCAAATGTCAGACTCAGCTCAATAAATTCCGCCGGAATTAATAGCGCCAGCCTGATCTTCATGATCATTTTCCCGGCCCGCAGATCCGCTTCGCTCATCGATTCATCAACGCCCAGTAACACCTCAAAGGCTTGATCTTCCTGAGTGCCCCGTAGCCCGCCATTTAGCCATAACTGACGTAACCAGTTGTAAGCCTGACCTTTAAACTTCATCCAGGTGATGGCGTTATTCGGTTCAAACACAAAGGCTCGGCCCAGTTGAGTCATATGGGCTTCGATATAGGAAACCAGACGGCGTGTCTGGATATAGCGCCAAGGAGAGTCGGGGGTGTTGTCCAGCGTGCGGCATCCCCAGATCTTTATCCCTTTGCCGGGAAAACTACGCACCAGATTCAGTGAGGTGCCATCCTGATTAAACAGGGCATCTGCTTCAATATAAGAGCGTATTGGGCTTATAACCTTGGCTAATGCGACATTCGCGGGTGCGTGCCAGACCGCCATTTGGTTATCGTTACGCTGAATAATGGCGGCCACCGCCGCAGTCGGCGAAAGAACAACAGACCGATCTTGTTCCTGATAGGCACTGTTCACTCTTGGCCAGTATACGGCGCCCCATTGCCGATCACTGGAAGAGAGCTGCGTTAAACATTCCGCAGCCAATGCGGGATTATCGGGGGCATCCAGCAATCCCATGATGCCACGTCGGCACTGGCAGAGGTTAAGTACTGATTGCCAAAATTGTAGCCAGAACTGAATCTTGTCGTATTGATCGATTTCTGAATCGGGAGCATCCATCTGATTCAGATAGACAATATCGGGGACCACAATCAGCGTGATAGCACTCTGTGCCGCAATCGCTTGTTTAACCCAATCTTGTTGTAGGGTAAAGCTCAATGATTGAAAATTGCCGCGTGGTTCATCAGATCCTAACGACAGTACATAGGCTTGTTGACCCCCGTTGTCAAAAAAGTGACGCACGGAATAGTACGTTAATCCTGATTCACCAAATGACAGGGTAAAGTCGGTCAGGCTATTTAACTTGACGGCGGTTTGGTTGTCTGGACTTTTTGCGGTGTAACCAATAAAAACCGGTATACCGATAAATGCCTCATCTTGTGGCTGGGATATCAGGTTCTCCGTGATAGTGACGCCGGGCTGTGTGATTTCCATTCTCGGTTCCTCAATAGAACAGGCGCGGCGAACCGCGCCTCAGTACGGTTACGGTGTTACATTTTGCGAAAATTGCAGGATGATAAATTCAGCCGGACGGACCGCTGCCATGCCAACTTTGACGATCATTTTGCCTTGCTTAATATCAGTGTCGGACATGGTGACACCTTGACCAATCTGGACAAAATAGGCTTCCTGCGGGCTATTACCGGCCAGCGCTCCTTGTTGCCAGAGTTGATGCAGATAGTTATCAATGGCTGACCGAACGCGTTCCCAAGTAGGTTGGCTATTGGGTTCAAAAACGGCAAATCGCATGGCTTGCTTGATATCCCGTTCTGCCGCATTAAATAAACGCCGAACCGGAATGTAGCGCCAGTTGTCATCATCTTGCAGAGTACGAGCGCCCCAGACGACAAATCCTTTGTTACTGAAATAACGGATAGCATTGATGCCTTTTTGATTTATGGTGCTTTGTTCATTGTCGCTGAGCCGATCCGCTACATCACTAATTCCGCTGAGAACAACATTCGCCGGTGCTTTCCAGACGCCGCGGCTGGCGTCAGTGGCGCAATAGACACCAGCCATGACTGCACTGGCAGGAATGAGGTTTTTGTTCTCTGCAATTTTTTGTTCTATTACCTTGGTAACTTGTGTATGGAGTTTTGGGTTTTGCTTTTTGAGTTCTGCCAGATGGGTAACTTTTTCATCCCGATAACCTTCAACTGCAATGGTACTCTTTTCCACCTGAATAAGTTGTGAGACTTTAACCGCAGGATAATAAGTTGCGGTTTGTGATTGCAGGCTAACATTGAGTGCGGTTTCTTTATCCTGATTATCAGCGATAAGAAAATATCCTGCCTTTAATAAAGGGGTCAGGCTGCCATATATTGCACTCTGATAAGAAGAATCCCGTTCAGGGCAGACGATCAAGGTAATTTCTAAAGCTTGCTCAATTAATTCAGGAATTAATGCCAGAGTAGTATCTTTGGTATCAGCAATTGGCAGGATATAGCAGGGACCGCCACCATTTTGGCAATAAAGTTTTAAAGCATCACTGCTTGTTGTGTAGGTGACGGCAGTTATATTGTAAGAATCACTGTTATTTTTATCGTCTGTATCAAGCGTACTCTTTTGGGTGGCAAAAGTTTCTACATTGCTTTTGGCTTTTGTATTGTTTTCGGTTTCTGCATCGTCCTTGGTTTTTACATTATTTTCAGTTTCTACATTGTCCTTATCTTTTGTATTATTTTCGGTTTTTTCATTACCTTCGTTTTTCTCAGGAACGGAAGGGGCTGGTGGCGGAGTAGGTTCAGTTAATTTGATTGCTACCGACCTAATACAACCCACATGAAACTGGTTAGTAAAATCTAACCAGCTACTCACGCGTGTTATTTGTGGTGTTGCGCTGATTTTTTTCGGTGAGAAACGGCCAATAAAAACCGGGATTGCCGTATTCCCTTGGCTAACGGAGAGAGCCAGTGATGCATCTTCTTCAATATAGACGCCAGGATAAGTTGGTGTTGTTGGCATGTTGCCTCCGATTATTGAGCGATATTCTGCGTAAATTGCAAGATAATAAATTCGGCTGGACGAACTGCCGCCAGACCCACTTTGACAATCATTTTGCCCTGCTTGATATCGTCATCGGTCATGGTGAGACCTTTACCGATCTGGACGAAGTAAGCCTGTTCGGCTTTGTTACCCATTAAGCCGCCTTGCTGCCACAGGGCATAGAGATAGTTATCGATAGCGCGGTGAACCGCTTTCCAGGTGGGTTGGCTGTTGGGTTCAAATACCATAGCACTCATGGCATTTTTAATATTTTTCTCTGCACTGTTAAACAGACGGCGAACCGGGATATAACGCCAGTTATCGTTGTCCTCAAGTGTACGAGCCCCCCAAACCAGCGTGCCGCTCTTAGGAAAGGTACGGATCATATTCAGTGCCCTGCCTTGGTTATATTTCGTTTGCAGGTCGTCGGTTACCGGGTATTTAGGTTGTAATCCTCCTTGAATAGGAACGTTAGCAGGCGCTTTCCAGACCCCTCGGCTGTTATCGACACTGGCATAAATACCGGCCATCACTGCACTGGGCGGAATATCAATGGCGGCTTTATTTTCTCCCCATTCAGCGGTTAGCCAAGGGTAGTAAACTGCGCCATAAGCGGTAGGAGAATAAAGTTTGAGGACTTTTTCTGGTTCTTTTATGTCAGTATCATTTTGTGGGCCATCAAAAATGGCAAATAATCCTTTGCCCGGCTGGCAAAGTGTACTTACTGCATCTTTAATTTCTTCGCCGGCGGCAACCAGTAATGTCACATCGTCGAGTTTTGGCACTTGTGTTTCTAAGTCTTTAGTTTTGACGAGATAGCAATATCCACCACTGTTAATAAAATAAGCACGCAGTGAAACGTCAAGGATATTCTTGGGATTAAATGGTTCGCCTTTTAATGTTAAATAGTTCATCCAACTACTAACACGAATATAGAGTTTATCTGATATTGATGAACCGTTGTTTGCAACAGCAAAGACCGGCACTGCTGTTGCACTGGAACGAATGGAGAGTGCGGGTGAAGCGTCCTCTTCAATATAAACGCCGGGATATGTTGGTACCGTTGGCATGTAGCCTCCAATTATTATGCAATATTCTGAGTAAACCGCTTTATAAATGCGCTTTAAGCTGCTTGAATGGTGACTCGATCTGCGGTCAGGCTAATTTCCTGAACAGCAACTTCGTTGCTGGTGGCATCAAAAGCAGGAGCGGTTAATGAAGTTGGGAAAGCATTTGCCACGCTCCAGGTCATTAAAATTTCAGTACCAGCTTCGTTAGTCAGGCTAATTGAAATATCTTTTTTCTCGACCCGATTAAGTTGAATAGAATTAAGCCAATCAAAAAGTTTAGTATCACCGGAGAAGACACCTTTACGCAGGGTAATATTGATCGCCTGACGTTGGCCGGGCATTTTATAATAATTGCCTGTGCCGTCTTTATATTCGATGACGTCATGAGAAATATCGAGCCCGGAAACGCTGTTAAAGGGGACTTTTTCATCACCGATTGAGACAATGAAGCGGTAAGTAGGGATAGGATATTCAACAGCGATTTGTTCTGGAGTTGTAGACATAATTTTTTCCTTATTGGTTATTTACGTTTAAAAGATAAACAAAGTGTTATTGCTTTATTTTGATTAACACTGAGGTTTTGACTAGCACTGAGCTATGGGTATAGCTACCGCAGCAACCTGACATATAGGTTATTATTTATACTGAAAAAATTTACTTAGCGATTATTTAGTTCGCATTTAATAAAGCGGCATGATTATAAGTAATGAATCTTTAGAGGGAATATTAATTAATAATGAAGGCTAATTATTAATTGGTATGGTAGAGGTTAACCATTTTAGGTATTTGTGCTGTTTTATTTGGTTTTAGGGGTAGAGAAATTATGAATGGAGAATTATTTTCTGTTTCATCGATTAATTTATGATCAAAAAATCGATAGGTAAGTATGATTATACAAATCGCTATAGGAGAAAATAATCTTGGTGGTATAAGAGGAAAAGTATCTCTTCCGATTAGAGAAGAAAAAGATAGTCTTATTGCAGTGCTAATAAAATGGATTTTTTACGGTAGTAATAAATAGATAAAATGAAATCATGTTTGAAGTTAGATTGTTTCTTTAGGGCGACAGATAATACGTCTATTATAGTTTGAAATTTGAAATCAATATTAATTATGTTCAGTAATTGGTACTTTTTTGATTACTTATTGATTATGAGATTTAGTAGTAATTCGATTTAATCGATTTTCTACGAAGTTCAGTAAATAGTTAAAATTGATATTTGTTCATTAAGACAATAATTGGTTTATTATAAAATTATAATTTTTTTTATAAACCGTGATTTTGTTTCCGCAAACAACTCACCTAATCGCGTTCCCCATGCTCTTAAGGTGTCATTTTGCTCCCTATAAATAAGAACAAAAATGCCGATTTTGAATATCGGCATTTTTCTGTGAAAAAGAAGATTAATTTAATGCTTTAACGCTTCAATTTTATCCCGGCTCAGTCCGGTACTGGTGACAATAATATCCAGGCTAACGCCATGCCGTAATAAGGCTTGAGCCGTTTCCACTTTACCTTTCTCTCGGCCTAGTTCAATACCTTCCTCCCGGCCTAGTCCAATACCTTCCTCTCGGCCTAGTTCAATACCTTCCTCTCGGCCTTGCTCAATACCTCGCTCAAGCCCTTTTTGTTCAAGCTGTTCTGCAATAGTCATCAACATCGTTTCATGCTCCGGAGATTGTTCAATCAATTGATGGACAAATTGGGAGAGATCCAGCGTATGTCCATTCAGTAAAATATAGCGTAACACCACATTGCGCTGCTCGGCTGTATTATACCCTGCATTCAAGAGTTCCACCAATTGGGGGACCCATTCCAGCATATCCCGACATCGGATGTGTTTTTGCACCAGCTCCATCAGGGCAACGCCTTTATGTGTCAGGATTTCTTCATCGCTGAGCACACTGACGTCCACTAACGGAAACGCCTGACGGTATAAGCGAGCAGCTTGTTCAGGGAGCGTAAAACAATCCAGCCACCGGTTTGAGTAAGGATAAGGACGAACCTCACCATGATAAAACAGCAGAGGCGCCACCAAAGGGAGTTCAGTATGGCCTTTTTTCAGGTGAGCCGCCATGGCTGACATGGCGTAATACATCAACCGCCAGGCCATCAATGGGTCAGGAGTGGACTGATGTTCAATCAGACAATAGATATAGCCTTGTCCTCGAACTGTTTTAACCGAGTACAGCACATCACTGTGCAGTTGACGTAAATGCCGGTCCACAAAACTGCCGGGTTCCAGTTTTAATGTGGCTAAATCACACAACGACTGGACCTCTTCGGGCAGATAAAGGGATAAAAATTCCCTGGCCGTTTCGGGCTGCGTTAAAAAATGCTTGAATAATGCATCATGGTGAGGCCGTTTTTCTTTCTTTGCCACAATCTGTTTCTCTGTCTTATCAGTTAGTCATTACCACTCATTGTCAAGGTATAGTATTTCTACCAAGTTACAAAAAACATTGTTTCAGATTTCCTCAGGCAAATCTTTACCGAATACATTAATATAAAAGCCTAAAGAATAAAATACTATATACCCGTCATCTTTCAAGTTGCCTCTTTGTTGGCTGCACTCACTCACCCCGGTCACATAGTTACCTATGCTCCCGGGGATTCGCTCCCTTGCCGTCGCGATGCATCTTGAAATCCATTGGGTATAAAATAAAAAACGAGAAAATATTATATTTACAACAACTACTCAATGAAAGTTATTTATTTAAGTAAGTTTTTAACTTACGTTCGCATAATAATAACCATTTTATCAAAGCATCGATTACTTATATTTACGTTAATATTGGATGTTCAGAACGCAAAAATTTAACTGAATTCCCTTTAGATGATCTATTATTTTGAAATGTTACTTAGGAAGCAACAAAACCTTTGCTTCATTGAGCTTTCATTTTATCAATTTACTTCTGTACATTTTGCTGTTGCTGACTGGAATGATAACGTACTACAGTATTTGGTTTATTTGGACTGCTAATTCGTTTTGGTGGCTTGGTAATGAACACCGAGATTCCTTGTTTTTAAATAATATTATTATTGCGCGTTTTCCTATTGGTATCTTTAATGGCAGGTTCGGTTTTATTCTTAAAATGATGATTCCTCTGACATTAATTGCGAATCCTGCTGCTATGGCGTTAATTGGAAATGTTGGATGGGAATTAGGAATAATGTCGGTTTTCATTTCGCTTTTTTTCTTAACCCTATCATAAGCCAGAACGTCTCGATATTACGTCACAATCTCTTGTAAAACAGACCACGCGGTGGTTTGAAAGGTAAAACGCTTTATGGGATTATTTTTGAAAAAATGAGAACGTAAAAATGCTCTATCTTTTGTCAGTGAGTCTGTACACTATTATGCTATTCCTCAACAATAGGATTATTTGCTTTTTTTATTTCTTCTTTTATTGCCGGCAGCAATGCGAGCTTGTATCTCCTCTTGAGATAATGGTGTTTTAGCTGGTGATATTTGTGGCGTAATATCAAAAATATTCCTATCATCGAATTCAGGATGGTTAATAAATGGCAAATATCCGGCAGGAACAGTCAGATTGTATTTATTAACTACATCTCTTAATTCTCTGTTCGTTGGTACTCTATCTAAAATAACCATCAATCGTGATATTGCTAATTCTAGCTTATCTAATGGTGAAAGAGTGACTATTGTTACCTCATCTTTTCCACTTAAATGAGCATAATCATCTTTTTTACTTATTGAATAAAAAAATGAGTCGTCTGCCATTTTATTATATATTTCATTATTCTTCCTGGTGTCTCGATAGCTATCCAATCCTCTATAGTAAATTTGATTCAACTGAATAGCTAAAGCAACCTTACCTTTTGATAACAAGCTGGCTTGTTCGGAACTGTATGCGTTATACTCTCTCGCCTTTTCTTTATCTTTACTATCTGGTTCGGTTTTATTACTGCCAATATGAGCTCTATGATTTTTATCGAACTCTTGATAAGCATGTCCAAATGATTCCAATACTTTACTTATGTTATTTGCTCCTCTGGGCGCATTATTGACAAGTATGCTATTCAATATTGTATGTTCAGAAGTTAAATAGGGTCTCTTTCCGTCTTTTTTTGCTTTGTCGTAATAGCGTAGAATTTTATCTTCATTACTAAATAAACGGTCTGATTCATTTTGTCTATATCCATGTGCGCCAATATTATCTTTATTAAGTGTAAGGAAATCTTGGACGGTCATTTTTTTGCTATTTACTGCTGATGCACCAATTTCATTCATGATTTCTTTATTATCTGGTATATCTTCTTCATCGTGTTCAACAGTATTATTCGATTGAGATGGGCGTTTTTTTTGCTTTTCTTGTTTGCTATATTTTTTGACCATATTATCACCTGTCAATTTTTTTATGAAATATATTAGTAATTTATGTCGCCAAAACCCTTCGTGCCACATGCTCTTCTGTCAATCGTTGGGTTGAGTGGTTTACATTATATGGGCTGGAAGGGCTTAAAAGTTTACCGGTCTATTTACCGTGGTTGAATAAAATAGAATGGTTATAGTAATCACTATACGAGACAATAACTCTAAACTATTGCTGTCAATGTATATGTCAGTTGTTCAATTATGTTGATACCTTTTTGGAATCATTTTCATTGCAGAAAAAATTGGGGAGACAAAAAATATGTATAACACTATTATGAAACCTTATTTAATTATTCATTTCTGTTGTATGAGGAAAGTTTTAATACTTGTTTATTAATACTGTTAATTTTAATTTCTATTTTGTTTTTTGTCCTTACCATTGTATCTAAGGTTAATTTTTTCCTCATTATTTTAGAAGATAGCCCAGAAAGACCCATTGCATTGTCGCCATAGTTTTCACGCATAAATGCGACCGCATCAGAGTGGCTTTCATTGAGAACTTCACGAATACTATTGGTAAAATCTAATATGTGTCTGGTTTTATCATCACTCAATCCTTCTAATGCCCTATGGTGTGATATAGCCAGATCAGCAAGTTTATAAGCAGGGATTTTTATTGGTAGTAATTTTTTCATAATTTCTGATGTTAATAAACTTCCTGCGGTGACTTTTAGATTCTCTTTATTGAATGTCTTTTTTATTGCTTTAGTGATGGGGTTTTTATCGTAATTGTTGATATCGATTATCATGTTTCTTGTTTTAGGGTAAGGGTGAGCTACCTTCAGCTTTTTATTTAATTTTCCAATAGCTGTATCATTAAGGTAATTTAATCCTGTTCCGGCTAATGCGCCAATACCCGAGCCCGCTATAGTGCCGACACCTGGTGCTATAACACTTCCTATAGCGCCGCCAATAGCGCCGCCGGCTATACTGCTTCCGGTACTTAATAGTGTTTGTAGTGCAGTTGTCCCTATATTTTTAGCCACATTATTTCCAGCAGATTCAGGGGAGTCCATTGATTTTAAGGTCCAGTCTAATTGTGTTAAGTGACCTTTGACCACAACCATCCATTTGTAATATTCAGAAATGTTTTCTTTCCAGAATTCATAGTCCTGAATTTGATCTAAGCTAACAGAACTATTTCCCATTATGGTATCTAAATCCAACCCGATTTCTAACGGAGCACTGTCTATATCATCATTAATAGAATGATTTGACTGTATTGGCAGCTCTTTTGCTCTATTTTTAAGATGGTTTTTATTTTCACTGTGTTTATTTTTTGGCATATTATCACCTAATGGTTTTATGATAAGAAAAATATTGGTAATATTTATCTATAAGATTCATTCGATAAAATAAAAAATTGAATTTATTAATAAAATATTTTATATAGAATACCAATTAATAGATAGGAGATTGTTTGTCATCCTGTTGATGAAGAGAATAGTTAAAAAATAATTTTAAATTCCGATCAATTTTTCAGAATCCTCTTTTGAGATAATAATGTTTATCCCATTTACCCTAATAATAGCTTCTTGACTTTTTACCCATATGGAAAGGATATCTTTTATTTTAGGTAAATAAGTTGAATAGGTAATGCCCGAAACCTCAAGAATAATGTTTTTATTTTCATGACTATCATTATTGTCTGTGGCGGATTGAGTGATCAGATTCACTTTATTAAGGGCAAGGCGAGCATCTTCTGTACCGCCTAAGTCGGCACATAATTTATCTGTCAGGGCTTGATTTATTTGTGAACTGTCCAGGCTAGATTTTTGATCTACAGTAGCGGATATTTGGCTAATGGGTATGATACTATTTTCAATATTTTGCAGCTTCATTGGCACGGTAATAGAATAGAGTAAAGAGAGGCGCGGGCGATTACCCAGCGCTTGCCAAAAGTTACCCAGACTGTTTAAATTTTCCTGTTGTGGAATAACCCGAGTATATGCACCGGGAATACCAGTTAATTGGCGATTATTTATTAATGCATTTAAAACCCGTGTCATGATTTGTGCCGCCTGATTATCCGGTTGGCTATCTGGGCTAGAGCTATCACTTGAGGGTTTATTAGCATCCCAGTAAGTGATTAAATAGTTACAATTGATATTGACCCATCCCGGTAATAATGTGCTGGTTGTCGGGTTATAACGTCTTGCCTCAGCAGATCGTAATTGTAGATCTTCATGTATTTCATAAAGAAATACACTGACCGTCGGTTCTGATTGAATAGAATTAATTTCGGGTAGGTCAAAACGAATATCGATGTTATTCTCTTTAGTATTTAAATACAGGGATAAAATAGTATTTAATGCCTTGTTAATTTCAATAATAGCATTGTCGGAAGCAATTATTGTTGTCATATTATCTCCAATTTTATGAAATGGTTAAAATACCAATCTGCCAGTTTTGTTTAATTCAAGTATCACAGCCCGTTCTATATGTTCATTTTCAATTTTATCACAGTTATCATCTGCTGATAATATTGATGATAATAAGGCAATGTTTCTGATATTCGCTCCTGTTAGGTCAGTTCGTTTAGCCAGATGGTCAAAATTAATTTCGTCGGATAATTTAAGTTGTTTCGGCCAAATGATTTGCCACATTTTTTTACGTAATGTTTCGTCGGGATAAGTAAAACGGGTAATAAAGGTAAAACGGCGATTAAACGCGTTATCCAAATGGCTGCGATTATTGGTGGCTAAAATGACTAATCCCGGATAATCTTCTAATCGTTGTAACAGATAAGAAACTTCAATATTGGCATGTCTGTCTTGGGCATCTTTAGTTTCACTGCGCTTACCAAATAAGGCATCAGCTTCGTCAAAAAATAGCACCCCAGAATCGGCTTCGGCTAAATCGAAAATATGCGCGATATTCTTTTCCGTTTCGCCAATATATTTATTCACCACGGTAGAGAGATCGACTTTAATCAGATCGACACCAAGCTGTTCGGCAATCACTTCTGCGGCCATTGTTTTTCCGGTTCCTGATTCGCCGTAAAATAGTGCGCTAATACCGGTACCATAACCTATTTTTTCCTGAAAGCCGGTCGCCAGAATTTGGTCACGGTAATGAATGGCGGCGATAATTTCTTTTAATTGCTGCGCTAAGGCATCTGAAATCACTAAATCTTTAAAGCTGCGTTTGGGGGTGATTCGTTGGGCTAATTTGCCAAAATTCTGTTGAGCGCGGAAATTTAATGCTTTACGTAGATCGGTTTCTTCTAATTGGCCTGTTGGTTGCCGGAGTATTTGATATTGATATGCTTCTTTAATAATGAGTGGTAATGTTTCTGCTGTAAATGAAAAACGCTGACATAGCTGAGTCATATTGATTTTCTGAGTGATATTATCCGGTAAATTTGCTTGCAGCATGGTTTTTCTATCCGCCACAGTGAGTGCTGGCATATTAATTTGTACCATTGGTAGATGTTTAATCCACATTAATGAATCTTGTGGTTCTGCCAGACAAATTACGCGTAATTTAGGTTGATTGAGTAGGGTGGATAATTCGTTATGCCATATTTTCTTTTCTTGCGTCAATAAAGAGAAGCTGCGGATTAATAAACAAGCATCGTGTAGACGGACTTCCCGTATTGCATTTGCCAGCAAGTTAGCTATTTCAGTTGGGTTCTCGTCATCTGGCAGACGGGCTAAATCAAGAGTTAACGTATTGATATCATGAGAAGCCATAATATTGATTACTGCTAATTCTTTGGCACTGTCCTGTTTTCCTCTAAGTATTACCAGTGGAAGAATCTCGTTGGTTTCATTCAATAATATCTTTTCCAGTGAATCATAAAGAATTGGTGGGTACCAATTTTGCGAGGCAGGAATGCTCCAATAAGCACAAGTTGTTAGAGGAGGTAAAATAACCCGCTGGCCTGATAAAAAATGCCAGATAGCACTGTGGGTTAAAAATTGCGTTTGTAACCAGACCGATTCTTGGTAGTTATTGAGCTGTAATAGGTGGCTGTTAATTAACGGTGTTTGTGGTAACAAGCTGTTTTGCAGTAATTGCCAATCACTTTGGCGTTGGCTAAATAATTCAATTGCTAAAGCAAAACTAGGCCACTGTTTTTTACTATTGCCATTTAGAGCAGAAAATAGTGAATGATAACGACTGTCAAAATGGGGCAATAAACCTAACAACAAGGTATCACGTTCAAATTCAGTGAGTTCAAAACGTTCGACCAGGAGTGATATTGGATCAAAGGCAGGGGGTTCCTCGGTTGTTTCTGAGCAGTGAATAGTCTTATCTGCTTTAGGTAGCCAGTGAGGAACACCGAATGGTTCTGCCAGACGTTGTTCTATTTCATCTTCGGCAAGTAAAAAACTCTCCGGCAATGAATCGTATCTGTCTCTTTTCTGGTAATAATAGTGCTGCAATCGCAGGTCAATCCGTTCCAGATGGGAATAAAGCCAGCGGAATTCAGGGGTTATAGGTTGAAGTTCACCGTGATTATTTGTTAGCAGGTAATCCATATAAACCTTTTAAATGTTTTGCCAGTCAATCCTTAAAGGGCGATCTAGCCAGGAGAATTTGGCGATATTTAATGGCCACGGCCAATCGGTTAATAGTATGTCAAATGGTTGTTGTTGTATCGTAATATTGATTTCCTGTTCATTGATTCGCAATTCACCCGGACGTTGTAAGAATAATTGTCGAACGTCATTGCGGCTTAGTTTTTTCCAGGCAGGAAGTTGGGTGATAATAGCATCCAGCCATTGTGTGGTTATTAATTGTTTTTCTGGTTTAATAGAGATTGATTCACTATTTTCATCAGCCATTAACCCACATAGAACGTTATTCAGCATTTTTCGTTCTGTCGGTGTTTCTTCGTTTTCCCAAATCAGGTAATTAAGGAAATTGACGGCACTAAACTGGGCCTGGCGATGGATAAATTTTTTCTCCTTAAGTAGGTCAAACTGATTAAATAGTGTGGACAGCACCGGCCATAGAATTAATATACCGGCATTATTGACTTGGCACGGTTCAGGTAATAAAACGGTTTTGGCGTGTGGCAGGTTAATTGTTTGAAGCGGGTTATTGTTATTGACTCCTGTAATGAAAGTGTTATCTGGCGCAGATTCTGCGTCAGATCTGTTTTTATTTAATTTATTTTTATTTAATTTATTTGAAATGAAGTATTCTGATAAGTACGAGTATTCATTAACTGATAAATATTTTTTACAGAGTTGTGAAACAGGAATAGTTTGCCAAAGATGTTTTAACCAACTATTTAATGGAAGTGGGTGAGTGATAATTTGGTGAAATAATTCAATAATAGGTGTTGCATTGAGTTTACCGTTATTCAGTTCAGTTGTGATGCGTGATATGACTTTCACATCAAGTTTAGGTATTTCCTGTGTATTGTGTCGTTGCATGTATCCCAATGCATTGAGTATCAATTGCCCGGGAGAGATAAACTCCTCCCGGTATTGTGGTCTGTTTGCTCTTTCAGATAATCTGTAATTGATGGCGTTTAATAAAGTGGATTGTTTGATTGCCAAGAGTTGTTTTAGGCTCGGTTCAGATAAACAGCTTTTTGCCAATAATAATGCTAGCTTGCTCTTTATCTGAATTATTTGGTTAGTTAAATGTTTAATATCACTATTTTTACTATTTATTATTGCCTCCATTTTATCTAATGTCGAGTCTTTTTGATATAAAGTGTGAATAAATTCCTCTGCATTGATTGGGCTATAATCGCCAAATAAAATAGGGTTGTGGATAATTTCATTTGGTATAGGTTCATTCAAACTAATTTTTTCTTGATGATTTATTTGATATTGATTTAGCGCTTTATTTAAAGCCATATTAAGCTGGCGTGGAAACACTGAATTGAAGTTATGTAAGCTTATTTCACCAAGATCTAAAGTCAATGTTTCTAGATATATATCCTGATTAATAGGATGTTGAGTAAAGAATGTATTGAATAAGCTATTTATATTGGCTTGATTAAGTAGGGAGCTATGCAATACTGTTTTAGCCACCTGTTGATTGTTAGCTTCAATAGTAATGGCAATCCGATTTAACAGATTTAGCTCCTGAGTCATATTAGTCTCGCTTTTGTCATTAGTAAATGATAGATAATTTAAATCTGTCTGTGAGAAATGACGTTAAATCTTCATAATAAATGCCAGAATATAATAAGGGGGGATAATATTAGCACTCGCATCAACATCATGGGTGTGTTCATTACCATCACCAACATTAGAGGTGTAGAAGTAATAAGAATAATTGTCTGCTTCTACAAAAAGGCTTCTGCCTTTGTTTGTTATATAGCTTGTAAAATCGTAAGAATTAGGGTTATTGTCAAGTCGTCTGGGGGTCATAGTATCATAAGGTTGAGTTGCATCATATCTTGCTCCTTCTCGGCTAAAGTAACCCGTTCCTCCTATATGATTATGTTCTGGTATTTGATCCAGGGACAGTTTTGTACCTTTTATGGTGATTGTAAGTTCTTTATTAGTAGTACTTATTTTAAATTGCTTATTACTAGCAAAAAGACCAGAAGCTTTTTTTCCATTATTTTTATTAATATCGGAAACTTTACCGCCTAAAATAAACCGATCGATTAAATCTGGTGTGTCATTCTTACCATCACACAGCGCCCAACCATCAGGAATATCACTACCAGAAAACATCACAATTATCCCTTTGGGGAGTACATTATTGGAATCAATACTGACACCGCTTGAATCAACAATGATTCCGCTACCTGCTTTGACTGAAACACCATTATTATCAACGTTAATCCCATCGTAAGGTTTAATTGCTAACGCTTTTTTATCAAAATGCAGTCCGCCAGTTGAATTAACAACTGTCTGTAAAGTTCCATTATCCGTCAAACTTAAACCATCACCAGGTTCTCCTGATTGTCCGGGGGCTTGCCCGGTTGCTTTGCGGCCAATGTCAGCAATATCAATCAGGTCAGAATAATCGGTTTGTAGGGGAATACTGCCTTCTTTAAAACGGCTTTTTAGATCATTTGTTGAAGGACCGGTTGATTTAATATTAGCATTTTCTAAATTGTTTTCTGAATTAGATGGGTTATCTTTATTTGCCATTTTATCACCTTGTATATAATATCAAATAATTCTATTTTTCTTGATTTCTCATTCGCAGGTTAAATCTGAAAATTTTAAAATGTCAGTATTTAAATATTTTTACTAGAATAGGGTACATATAATAATTGATTGCTGATAATGACTTCTGTATTCCATTCAGTTCCAGATTCACCAATTACCTCAATACGCTGCTGTGCGGTAGCGATTCGCATACTACCAATACCTGTTACCGCGGAAGGTACTCTTCCCAAGGTTAAGGTTTCTAAAATGTTATATGCCTCGTCTCCTAAAGGAGCGCCATTATTTTGCCAACGTTTATAGGTACTGGCAAAGTTATTAAAATGTTCCAGTGACAGCCAGTGAATAATCATGGAAAGATGGGCGGGAAACTCAGCTAAAATTTCGGTTTTCACCCAAGATTCCAATTTATAAGGATCAACACCTTCATTCTCAATGAGTTGGCGATTAATCACTACACTGACCACGAATGAAAAGCGATCGGCTAAAGCATATTTTTCGCTGGAGAAATACCAACGATAGCGCCATGCTTCTGCCTCTGGTGGAAAATTACCTGATGAGTCTTTATTGCGTTTAATGAGTATCTTTCCTTGAATGCGATCAAATTTAACGACTGTTGCCTTGAGTTCATAATTAGCTTCTTGGGTTGGTTTGGATGGGGTAATGACATATTTCAGTGTAATTTCATCTTCTTCTTCGATCATCGCTGGAAAGGGGCTTTGAGTGCTGGAAGTGATCCAGCGTTCATCTTCAACATCACTTTGATAGGTTTGATCGGTATAAACCAGTTGATAATCCATATCTTCCAGCCATACCGGGCTATTTAGCCAGCGCAGTTTATCTTGCTCAAATGCCTGTTGTACTCTGCTCAGATTGCGCTCCAGTTCGCTGCTGTTACTGATACTAAGAGAGAAGGTATCTTCTGTGACATCTGTAATCATTTGACCACGCAATACGAGTTTGTTATCACCTTCATAGACAATGAGATTTATTACCTGTCCTTGCAGTAACCGGCCTGCTGTACCTTGCTGGGTAATTTTTAACTGATCGCCTTCAATCGTTAGCGAATCAGGTTTTTGCTCGGTATCAAATGCTTTATCAGGTTTTACCGGTAAGAGTTGGCGATGTTCAATCAGATAGAAAGGCAAGTTAGCCAGATTAGGTGTTTCACTAAAACACTCTCCGCCCAGACCTAGCCGGGCAGCGATACGTTTCTGGAGTGCTGACACCTTATCGATACGAATATTGTTACGTTGATAGGCCAGTTCAGGTTGTTGAGCCAGGTATCCCCGTTGAGTAGATAAGAAATCCAGTAAATCTAGGGTAAGTGGCCGGGCTGCGCGCTGAGTACCAAAATAACCCAACAGATAATCTACAATTGTCAGCTCTTTTGCATAGTTTTTGGTTTGAATAACACTTTCATGAGAGATTTGTGAATCATTGTTGAGTTTTGCTATCAAATCAGGTTCTATGTTTTGATGGACTTGCTGATTGACCGTATTGGCTTTAAAAGGCCACTGAATACCGTAGACGTTATTTCCCCGTTGTTTAAATGCTAATAGTTTTGGCAACAAATCGAGTTCGGCGCAGCCATTAGCCAACATCTGTTCAAACGGCAGCATAAATTGGTGTAATTGTACTTGTTGTTGGCTATTGGCATAGGTCTGTAATCCATAGCAAGCAGGTAATTTATTGCTTACCGGATAGTAATCCAGGACTTTTCGATGTTTTCCCCAATTTAATAATTCCGGCTGTGTATTAATTAGCGGATCGGCAACGATTTTTTCCTCTATTTGTTGTTTGGAAACGATAATATTAATTCCACCTTTGGCGGTAATGGTGAGTGGGCTGTCTGATGAGGTAATTAATGCCAGTGGATCGCTGCCCCATAATCTGGGGTAATATCCCTGGGCGATTTCCCAGGACCAATTATCGTTCGGTAACGGAGAAATTATTTCATCGTGCTGAGTGAGGGCTAATTGGGTGACGTTTTGTACTCCTTTAATCGCCAGTAATTGGTTAACCAAATGGCTTAAATTTAATACGGTAGCGCTGGTGTAATCTTTGGCTTGCGGTAATGTCGGTATCCAGCCGTGATGTAAATAGGGGCCGGCAAATATCTCTTCGTTACTGTAACCCTGATCTTTTATGGTCTGCGTGGTATAACGTTCGGGCTTTGCCTGCACCATATTTTCCGCTGTCATATAAACTTGAGCAAATATGCCAGCGATATCGTTGACATCATCATCAAGTTCAATGTCAATTTGTAGAGGAAAATCGGTGGGTTGTAGCCAGATAATATGGCTGACGGATTCCCCCAAGTTACGATTATTTTTCAGGAAAGTCTGCAAACTTTTCTGAGCGGCAGCTTTGTTATTTTCAGTTTCCCGACTGGGGAGTAAATAGAGCCAATAATTTCCTCTTAACGTTAACCGTTCGCTATTCGGGGTTGAAGTAAAACTGTATTCACGTTTTTCTTTGTTATACCAGTATTCATAACGTTGATTTTCAGGTTCGCGAATAAGCTGTACATCGTTAAAGAAAAAATAACTTGTGCTTTTTTCACTAACGGCGTCGCTACTATGCAGGTCCAGCAAAGCCCGGCGATAATCCTCCGCGGTAATCGGTCCACAGGTCAGCATTTGCTGTGGTCCAAACTCTTGCGGGAAAATACCGTCACTGGGAGGCTGTTCCTCTTTTTTCGGGGTAAGCAGATCCCTGAGTGGCAGTGAATGACGATAGGCCAGATCGGAAGCACCATAGCAGCACGCTTCTAGTAAGGTGATTCCGGGATCACTTTCGCTGGTATTGCTCCAACATTGGCCCGATTGCTGCTCAATAACCGCTTTGGCCTGCGAGAGTAAGGTGTCAAAGGTAATGTCGTCTTTCACAATGGGGAATAGCGCATCCTGATTATTCATGATCAACTCCTTGGTTTGGGGAAGTGTCATCAGGCCAGACTAGAATCAGCACCTCGTTATCGGCAGCCTCGATACTTTTACCCACGGCATTTTCACCCACGGTACTGGCACCCACGGCATTGGTGAAGCGGTTGGCTACTGTCATGCTTAAGTCAGTGACGCGTTCTACCAGAGGGGATTGTTGGATGGTGGCTAACAAGGGGTAGTAGTCAATGCGATTGCCGGTTGTGACGCCAATAGCGGTATTTTCTCCCCACGGCATGTATTTTCGGCTTAGTTCTTGTTGTAGCTGATGATGACCGTAGTCAGGGTTAACGCCCGGGGCAAACACCAGTTGATAGTGGATCTGGACATCAATGTAGGTGGGATTGCTAATTTCAATGGTTGTCCAAGGGCTGCTGAGTCGAGCTAACCAATCGACCATCTCTGTCAATCGAGCCGGGTTTAGCGTTGGCCGTAATGCATCACCGTTATCTTTATAACGGCTGTCAGGGATCACAATCAGTCGTTGTATTTCCGGTGCCGGAATTTGGGTTAATTCATTGACGGAGGGGTATTGGACATCAAATAAGCTGACAAAATGATCTTTCAGTAAGGTGGCAATATTTCCCCAGCTAAGTACCCGGTTACGGTGGGACAAGCGGGCAGGGATGCGTGTCAGGAAGGATTGTTCGGTTTCTTGTGGACGACCGTTCCAGGAGGCCCAGGGTTGTGTGACGCTACTGATTGCAACAGATGCGTTGACCGGTTGTTTAATGCTGTTGGCGGTTAATCCGTTGATAAAGTGATCTTGTTCAATGGTTTCTGTCTTGATTAAGGTGGCAGTGGTGGTGTTATATAGCAGGCCCTTAATACGTGGGTAATCCTGAGAATCAGTCTGATCAGTTATCACTGCTTTTAGCCAGTATCGTCCCGTCGGCATCAGGGCGGCCTGATTTGAAGCATCTTGTGGCAATAAGGTGCGCCAGATACCCCGGTCAAATAGGTGATGAGTTTTATCATCAACTAATTTATCCAATTTGCTCCAGTTATTGCTAGTGTTGAGGTAAAACCAGGATAAATTGAGCGCCTTAAAACCGACTAATTGCCAATAGAGAGATAAAGTTTGCCCCGGCAATACACCCGTAAAGCCTAAGTAGAATGCTTCGTGAATGAGTGTTGGCGTTTCTGTGTTTGCATTCCCCCAACCAAAAGGAGTCAGAGGATAGATGGTGAATTGCTCGGGTTTAATTTTGGCACAGAATTGAATCTGCAAGGCACTGATTTGTGGAGTATAGGGGACGTTTTTGCCGGTAGGATTTTGCCAATATTGGGCATGCATAAAATCTTGTCCCGCCAATTCTATGCGTACTGACGCAGGCCAGTCATTGGGGGATGGGCTGTCTGCGAGAGGGTACTCCATTTTCGGTAAGGTAAATTTCAGGCTTTGCCCTTGCGGTTCTTTATCTCCACTAAATAATGGTTGAGCCTCATTAAGTTTTTCTCTCGTTTGAGGTGTAACTAAATAGCCTTGGACTTTAAACGCGCTATTATCAGGTTCAGGAGTGTACCCTTTATACCATGCTTTAAAACTCATTGTGGGCAAGCCAATCCATTGAGGAGTCAGGGAAAGCGTTGCATTTTCGGAACCATACCATTCTGGAGCGATCAGATTAAAACCGGAGCCTAGCAATGGCGATTGACCAAAGGGGAAGCTGGTGGTATCCGTTTGTTCAATACCACTGTCAGAGTCATAGTGCACATTACGGTTGCCGTTAATATTGATCTCAATGCCGGTAATTTTGGGCAACATGGGCTTCTGAGTAGTGCCTAATGTTAATACCGGTGAGTCGAATGTCATGCCATCAAGGTTATCTGGCGGGCTGATAGGATCGTCAGTGGATGATAATTTAAGCTCAATATTCTTTTTGTCGATAAGTTTTACCGACAACGATAACCAGTGATCTTCTGCACTGATTTTAGCGGTGAGGTATTCAGCTTGACCTTCCCAATCGTTTTCCAGCGTCAATGTGATATGACGTTCTCCAGCGGACATAGCAAGTAAAGATGAGGTGATCAGATAACCGGATAGCACCGGCACATCATTGGCTGTTGGGCTAAAAAGTTGAATGCCATTTTCAGGTAATGCAATGTTATCCGAAAGGTTAAAAGGTATTGCCGATTGCCAGCCGTTGTCACCGTTTTTTCGATACCAACGTAAGTCGGTTAGCTCCCCTTGATTCGCCAATAAATCTATGTCTGACGCATATTGTAACGGGTTTCCGGCGCTATCCTGTCCGGCATCAAACAGGGTGCCTTGTGGTACCAGAAATTCCGCGTTATTCGTGTTCAGGGTAATGCCGATGGCAACACTATCCGCTTGCGCACTTCTGGGTTTTAGGCCCAATAATTGCCGATAGTAAAGATCACGATGACGGGCCGGGAAGGTATTCAATAATCGGTTGGTTGTTTCTAATAGTTTTAAAAAAGCCAGTACAAAAACTTGGTGTGCGGGTAAAAGTCCATCCGCTTTGTTAGCGTGTTGGTAAATATCAGCTAGTTGCTGAGGACTATTTTCTTGAATAAAGTAAAAACTATCCCAGAACTGTTTTTTCTCTTGATCGAAAGGGATGATTGCGGTGTATTCTTTAAGCCAGTTTAAAATATCCAGCGTACTTCTTTCATCAAGTTTAAATTCAGTATCTGGCACAATAGCAGAGAGTTTATTGTCTAACTCGGCCTGTCCCATATTTATTACCACCTGTTATTTGAATATATTCCTGATAGTTTTTCAGGAGATCGTTGTTATTTAAAAATAAAGTTGAAGCGGTTATTTATCCGGCACTGACAGTATATTGACTGGCAATAAAACGGCCTTTTCCCATACTCGGCGTTGTCACATCGGGGCCACTCGATGGATTATTTGCCGGTTGCGTCGGGGTGAAACGGGCAGTAAATTGTTGCCCGACAATAATCACTGTGGCGGGAGTGCGGCAAAAGTTTACCTGCTGGTTGGTATCTAATTGAGCAATGGTGACTATGCCCATGCCGGGTACCGGATGGCTAGGGGTAATATATTGCGCTTGAAGCTGTACTGTTTTTTCGTCACCCACAATAACGATTTTTTTGCCTTGGATTTTGGCGTGTCCGCTGCCTCGAATGGTTGCAGGCCCCAGAATTGTGACTTGCCGGTTGCCAAACAACGGTTCGAATAGCAGGTTGTCGCCATCAACTACCAGTTGTTTACTCATAAGCTCACCCGTACCAGACCCTCATTAACCTCAAGGACGCCTTCAATCTGTTGGCTGATGTCGCTGCCTCTCAACGCATAGGTAACCTGAACATGTAGAGTGTTGGGCAAGTTTGTTCTCTGGTTCACTTGAATCTCGGTAATTTCCGCGCGCGGTTCATAGCGTAATACCCGTTCTTCAATACGGGTTTGAATTTCTGCCATCAATTCATCACTGATATTGGCAAACAGATAATCATTCAGACCACAGCCATAGTCTTCACGCATAATCCGTTCGCCGGGTTCAGTGAGAAAAAGAATATTCACACTTTGGCGGACATTTTCTGCTCCCTCAGCCATGATGACGCCAGATTGTATTTCAGGCGGGTTATCATTGATAAAAAACTGTGGTGGAAATGCCCAGCCGCGACCATAAATATCGGTCAATATTTTATTTGTCATCTTATTGCCTTGTTATTGTGTTAGGTTAATTTTAGCCCCTTTAATATCAACTCCGGATTTTCCAGCGGCAGAGAGGGATTTTTCAGCCTCTATTTTAATTTCTTGCGCATGAGTAATGAGATTCTTAGTTGAATTAAGCGTGATATCTTTATCCTGTTGCAGAGATACGGTATTTTTTCCGCTATTCAATGCGAGGGTTTTATTTTGATTATCGAAGGCTAATGCTTGCTGATTATTTCCTTGTTTAATCACTAAGGTTTTTATCGGATTTTTTTCACTCGGCTCTAGCGGGGATTTATTTTTAGGGTTGTGCATCGCGCCTAATATCACCGGGAAGCGCGGATCGCATTCAAAGAAACCGATAATCACCTCATCCCCCGGTTCCGGGTAGAAGCAAAATCCGCTTTCATGACTGGCGTAAGGTTTACCTAAACGGGCGAAAAGTACCCCATTAGTTAAGTTTAGGGCCGGTATCCTGACGGGAATACGGTCCGATGATTGGCGGTCTTGTTGGTATTTTTCCACAATGCCGATGTGTAGCTCTTTTACTGGCGGTACAGCCTGTTCCGTTTCCGGCAATAAGCCGAGTATTAACCGGGTACGCCAGCCTTGTCGCTGAGAAATCGTTTGGCTCACGCCAGTGATAATGGCTTGACCATCCATCCCTTGCCCAAAGCCGCTTAATGCCAGAATATCCCCCGGCTGATAACGATCATTGCCTTCGACTTCAACATTGCCGGATATGTTATGACTTCGCCGGTTATCCATGATGCCTTGAGCAAGATGTCTGGCTTGTTCATTATCCAGCGGGTAGCTGAAAGTCCATTGCCAGTCTTGATTGGTCAGATCTGACAGGCCATCTATGGCAAGTTGACCACCGCCAAGGCCGCTGTTTTTTGCTTGAATTGCCTGAGATAGTTTTTGTTGGGTAATGTCCCAAGAGTGTACGCTCACCGTTTTAGGGCTATATTGGTTGTCCCATTGTAGATTCGCTTCAAACAGCACAATGTCCTGATCGTTGGCCCGCTGACGAACAGTATGCACGGTTGATTGATTAAGCGCTTTCGGCGTAATCAGTGTGATCGTCTCATTACCAGGCAGCAGCCAGGTATTCGTGGCCAGCAGCCGATTTTTTAAAAAGGCCCAGTCATTGCAACGGAACTGCACCATTTGTTCATGCACTGTTTTAAGTTGAGGTGCTTGTTTTATCGTTGCGGTTATACCTATTTGGCTGAATAACTTTCTGATAATCGCCTCATCACTTTGTTGGCTGAATAGTTGCGAATGGAGGCCATGAGTGAGTTTTTGTAGCGCATGCTTGGCCGTCAGGGTAATTAGGCTGTCTTGACCTTTTAGCCTCAGCGTTTGCCGAACAATGATCCCTTTAAACAATACCGTTTTTTCGAACTGCACGATAAGTTCATGATTTGGACGGCAGTTTGCCAGCTCAGCCTGTGCCTTGGCATCAAAAATTTGGCTGGCATCACCAGCTATGTTTAGAGTGATGTTGGCCGAAGGGATACCATTGATGTGATGGTTGACAGTAAGCGTGATGACAGAGAATTGGTTGAGTGTTTTTCCATCTATTTTAATGGTTATTGCGGGTATCTTCATTCATCCCCCTGCGCTTGCAGTGTTTGACCGGGAGTGAAGTCATCAAGATTATCCAGGTCGTTTTGCCAGGCGAGGGAGAGATAATCAATGCCGCCAGCCAGAGAGGCGCCAGCACCTAAGGCAATCAAGGGCAGGGAGATCATATCGGTTACGCTGACTGCGGTAACGGGCGGCGATTTTAATTGGTGCTCGGTGGCTTGAATAACCAAGCTTTCGTCTGCGACTAAGGATAAGGTGGCGCTAGCCCGCAATGGAGTCGCATCACGATCGAATAGGGTGTAATTAATCGCAAGGCCGCTGGCTCGGCAGGCAAAATAGCCTTTGTTTTCCCAGCGCATTTTGCCCCATTTGATTTTAAGGAAGTGGGGGACGTGAGTGCTGGCATCGACTGCGCACAAAGATTTCAGGGTCGCTAGTTGGGTTTCTACCGGCGTGTTATTGCCGGGCATTGTGGCGTCAAATAACAGGGCCAATGACAGGCCGGCAGGTTGCGATAATACATAGCGGCTGCTTTGACTGGCACTGTTAACGCTTTCATCTTGTTGATAGCGAGTCTGATAATCGAGTTGGATGGCGTCGGGGTTATACATGGCTTGTAAACTGCCTACCGAGACTTTACCTTCCCGGTCTTTGAAGGCGGTGAGTGTGAGTCTGGATAGGCTACGTTCAATTAAGCTCATAGTGACCTCCGGCTTCACGCAATGCGTCTAATACTTCCTGTTTCACTATTTCAATCAGGCGGGCATTATCCAGCGTTTCTTGAGCTAACGTCCGTGGAGGGACGAGATCGTTCACTGAATCGGTGACTTTGACTTGAATAATCAGTTCCTTAATTTCTACGGTCATATTTTCACTCCTAACCAGCGCATATCCTGATAACGTAATTCCAGTGAGTTCACCAAAACGGCATTGCTATTGGCATCAAAGTCACTCGTAGACCAGCTAACCGGCAATGCATTACTTAGTGTCCAGCTTGCCACCGGTAACGCATTTTCATTCAGTAACATGATGACAACATCGGCATAGACCGCTTTTTCACCACGCAGGACGCGATCAAATACCAAAGTCAGCGGTGTGATTGTCATAACACCGCGTTCCAGAAGCAGACTGCCATGCTGGATTTTCTCGGCCAGCCAGATGTTTCTGGCGTTTTCTCCACCTTGACTGTATTGGGTGGTTTGCAGTTCACGGCTCAGGCCCGATATTCGCTGAAAGGCAATATCCAGTGGGCTAGGGATATTGTTAAAAAGAAAACTGGCGATAAAACGGTGTGATACTGACGGGGTATAGAGGTTATGCATGTTTTGCCCCTGCTTAACTAGGTATGGTACCGGTACGGGTATCAAATGTCAGATTCAGCTCAATGAATTCCGCCGGAATTAAAACGGCCAGTCTGATCTTGATGATCATTTTCCCGGCCCGCAGATCCGCTTCACTCATTGATTCGTCAACGCCCAGTAATATTTCAAATGCTTGATCTTCTTGGGTGCCTCGTAGCCCACCTTTTAGCCATAACTGACGTAGCCAGTTGTGGGCCTGACCTTTAAATTTCATCCAGGTAATGGCGTTATTCGGCTCAAAGACAAAGGCTCGGCCCAATTGGGTCATATGGGCTTCGATATAGGAAACCAAACGGCGGATCTGAATATAGCGCCAGGGAGAACCGGGGATGTTTTCCAGCGTGCGACAGCCCCAAATTTTAATGCCTTTGCCGGGGAAGCTGCGAACCAGATTTAACGAGGCGCCATCCCGATTAAAGAGCGCATCGGCTTCAATATAAGAGCGTACCGGGCTTACCACTTTAGCTAATGCGACGTTCGCGGGTGCATGCCAGACGGCCATTTGGTTATCGTTACGCTGAATGACGGCAGCCACTGCCGCAGTCGGTGAAAGCACAATAGGTTGGCCGTTTTCTTGATAGGCACTGTTAATCCCCGGCCAATATATGGCGCCCCATTGTCGATCATTGGAAGAAAACTGCGCTAAACATTTGGCGGCCAGTGCCGGGTTATCTGGCGCATCCAGTAATCCCATAATGCCGCGTCGGCTTTGACAAAGGTCAAGCGCTGATTGCCAGAACTGTAACCAAAGATCTATGTTGGCACTGGGATCGCCTCTCTGATTAAAGTGGGCAATGTCAGGAATAACAATTAGTGTGATTTCACTCTCTGTGGAGATCGCTTGTTTTACCCAATCCTGTTGTAGTGCTTTGATCAAGGAAGAAAAATTTTCTAAGGGTTCGTTAGAACCTACTGACAGCACATAAGCTTGCTGACCGCCATTTTCAAAAAAGTGGCGCACGGAATAGTACATTAACCCTGACTTATCCCAGATCAGGGGAAAATCGGCCAGGCTGTTTAGTTTGATTGTGATGTTATCGTTAGTATTTTCGTTTGTAACCGGTCGGGTATAACCAATAAAGACCGGTACGCCGATAAATGCATTCTCCGGTTTTTGGGATATTAGGTTTTCCGTTATCGTAACGCTTGGCTGTTTTATCTCCATTAGCATTATCGTCTCCTCAAATGGCTGAATAGACGCGGTGTTAAGCCGCGTCTCGGTACGGTTACTGGGCTACATTTTGGCTAAACTGGAGGATAATAAATTCAGCCGGGCGTACCGCCGCTATACCAATTTTGACGATCATTTTCCCTTGTTTAATATCCGCATCGGACATAGTGATATTTTCACCAATCTGGACAAAATAGGCTTCTTGTGGTTTGTTCCCCGCTAACGCTCCTTGCTGCCAAAGTTGATGGAGATAGTTGTCAATGGCTGACCGGACTCGTTCCCAAGTGGGTTGGCTATTGGGTTCAAAGATGGCAAATCGCATTGCTTGCTTGATGTCCCGTTCTGCCGCATTAAATAAACGCCGAACTGGAATGTAGCGCCAGTTGTCATCGTTTTGCAGAGTACGTGCGCCCCAGACGACAAAACCTTGGTGGCTGAAATAGCGAATAGCGTTGATGCCTTTCGAATTCATCTCCCCTTGTTGATCGTCAGTAAGCCGTTCGGCCACATCACTAATCCCGTTAAGTACAACATTCGCTGGTGCTTTCCAGACGCCACGGTTGGCATCAGTGGCGCAATATACGCCTGCTATAACTGCGCTGGCAGGAATGATGTTGTCATGAGATGTTATGGTGTTATTTATTGCATCAACGACTTGCTGGTGGACATTTTTGTTCTTCTCTTTGAGTTGTGTCAGATTTTTGACTGCATCTGGTTTTGTTGTTGCATCTTCATAACCTGAAACGGTTATTACACTCTCTTCTGCTTGAATAAGTTGTGAGACTTTTACTGCGGGATAATAGGTTGCGGTTTGTGAAGGCACGTTAGCGCTGATGGTGGATGTTTTATCCTGATTGTCAGCGATAAGGAAATAGCCCTCATTCAATAATGAAGGTGTCAGACTGTTATATATTTTGCTCTGGTAATCAGAATCTTGTTCAGGGCAGACGATTAAAGTGATTTCTAAAGCTTGCCTAATTAACTCAGAGATTAATGCCAAAGTCGTATCTTGGGTATCGGTAATTGGCAGGATATAACAAGGTCCGCCGCCATTCTGAAAATAAAGTTTTAAAGCATCACTGCTCGTTGTGTAAGTACCGACAGTCACCTCGTAAGTGTAATCTGTGCCGGTATCGTCTGCATCAGGAGCGATATCGGTTATGGCGGCAATTTCTGTATTGCTGTCCACTTTTTTAGGAGACGATGGCGTAGACGCAGTTGATTTGATTGTTATTGAGGTAATACAACCCACATTAAATAATTGAGTGAAATCCAACCAGTTACTAACGCGTGTCGCTTGTGGCGTTGTGCTGGTTTTTTTCGGTGAGAAACGGCCAATAAAAGCCGGGATTGCCGTATTTCCCTGGCTAACAGAAAGCGCCAGTGATGCATCTTCTTCAATATAGACGCCGGGATAGGTTGGTGTTGTTGGCATTCTGCCTCCAATTATTGTGCGATATCCTGCGTGAACTGCAAGATAATGAACTCGGCTGGACGAACCGCCGCCAGACCCACTTTGACAATCATTTTGCCTTGTTTGATATCGTCATCGGTCATGGTGATGCCTTTACCGATTTGGACAAAATAAGCCTGCTCGGCTTTGTTGCCCATCAGTCCGCCTTGTTGCCAGAGGGCATAGAGATAATTATCGATAGCCCGATAAACGGCTTTCCAAGTGGGTTGGCTGTTAGGTTCAAACACCGCGAAACTCATGGCATTTTTAATGTCTCGTTCTGCGCTGTTAAACAGGCGACGAACGGGGATATAGCGCCAGTGATCACTGTCATCAAGTGTGCGGGCGCCCCAGACTGTGGCGCCAGTATTCGGAAATTCGCGGATGATATTAATCGCTTTGCCGGTGTTATAGATGCCTTGCAAATCATCGGTAACTTTAAATATCGGTTTCATCCCACCTTGTAACACGACATTTGCAGGTGCTTTCCAAACGCCACGGGAGCGGTCAACCGAGCAATAGATGCCGGCAATGGCAGCGCTTGGGGGAATGAGAGTATCGGTTGCCCAATCTGCTGTTAGCCAGGGATAATAAACGGCAGCAAACGGGTTTTGATCATAGTTATCTCGGGATGTGCCATCTGATTTTAACGCGGCCGTTGGGCCATCAAAAATGGCAAATAGGGCTTTGCCCGGTTGGCAAAGTGTGCTGACGGCATTGTTGATGGTTTCTCCGGCGGCAACCAGTAATGTCACATCGTCAAGTATTGGGAGCTGTTTTTCTAAATCTTGAGTTCTGATGAGATAGCCATATCCCCCGCCGTTAATAAAATAGGCGCGTAGTGAAACGTCAACGATATTTTTAGGATCAAATTGCTCACCTTTTAGTGTCAAATAATCCAACCAGCTATTAATACGGGCAGGGGTATCTGTGGGTAAAAATGCATTGTCATTCGCAACGGCAAAGACAGGCACTGCTGTTGATCCTGAGCTAACCGAGAGTGCGAGTGAGGCGTCTTCTTCAATATAAACACCGGGATAGGTTGGTATCGTTGGCATATTGCCTCCAATTATTATGCGATATTCTGTATGAATTTCAGAATGATGAGTTCAGCGGAACTCATACATTGTAATGATCATTTGTCGGCGTATTGGCAGCCTGATTAGGCCGCTTGAATTGTCACTCGATCGGCTGTCAGAGTGATTTCCTGAATTGCAATTTCATTACTGGCGGCATCGAAAGCAGGGGAGGTTAATGAGGTTGGAAAGGCATTTGCCACGTTCCAGGACATTAAAATTTCAGTACCTGCGTCATTGGTTAAGCTAATAGCGATATCTTTCTTTTCAACCTGATTAAGCTGAATAGAATTAATCCAGTCAAAAAGTTTGGTATCGCCAGAGAATATACCTTTGCGTAAAGTAATATTAATCGACTGACGTTGGCCTGGCATTTTATAGTAATTACCGATGCCATCTTTATACTCTATTACATCATGGGAAATATCGAGTCCTGAAACGCTGGTAAAAGGGATTTGCTCATCACCAATCGACACAACAAATCGATAAACAGGAATGGGATAGTCAACAGCAATTTGTTCTGGAGTTATAGCCATGATTTTTTCCTTTGTTTATTATTTACATTTAAAATATTAATAAAGCGTTTTTACTTTGTTTTTATTAGTCATGAATTATGGGTATAGCTACCGCAACAACCTGAAATTAAAAGGTTATTATCCATGATAAATATTTGTTTAGTGATTTATTTAAATCACTTGTAGTTAAATAGTGAAATTATAGGTGATAAGGTATACATATAATTTTTATTTTATGAGTATCATTAATTAATAGGAAGCGCAAGATGAATTTATTAATGATGTTACATATCTACATATTTATATTGTTCTTGTAATTCATGAAGGGTAATTAATAGAGTTATTTTCTATTTATCTGGATTAACGACCTAATTATATATTTTTATCTGATCAACTTATGATCATTATGTGTATTTCGTTCTGTTATTTAAAAGATGAGGTTGGTATTATTTTGCTTTAATTGAGTATTTAATTCCCTATTTCTTTCTCAATAGATAGTTAGCAAAAATTCGCTGTCCATGTTTAAAAAGCCTGAGTCAATGAAAGGTATTTTTCCTTAGCAAAAGACAGTTTTGCATACCCCATTTTTACAAAAATGTGATCTGTGACAGGCTCGGTACAACAGTAAGTCTTAACAACAAATTAATTTAATATATAAAAAATATTTATTTATTGTTACTTGCAGCTAATTGACAGAATAAAATTCATTGATTTTTTAATAGGCTATATTATCAATTTTAATCGATATTCACGATTGAAATTAAAATATTTGATAGTTTTTGACGATCGTTTGTGTGATTTTTGAACGTTTTAAACAATTTTATTTTTCAAATTGTAACTCATAGAATTAATTTCAACACGAAACACTAAAATGTTTTAAATATTTTTATGTATGTTATTATTGCGTTAATATTTTATTTCATTTGGTGAGTATGTGAGTGGTAATGCGTCTCTTATTTTGATTTTGGAGTGATTAGCATGAACAAGAAAGTCAATGTACTGCGTAGCGCCAGGTGTCAATCGGGTTTTACGCTAATTGAAGCATTGGTTGTGATGATTGTTGGCATTGTGATATTGGCCGCAGCCGCAGCCGGGATTGGTAAGTTGTTTCGGGCTTCGGAAATTTCAACCGAATCGTCGAATATTACTCAGATGGCCGCAAATTTGAAGTCAATTAAAAATGGCGCCAAAGGCTATGACAGTTTGGATAACAAGATTGCCATTAATTACAAAGTCGTTCCCGCCAATATGACTCAGGATGGTAAGAGCGGGATTATTTTTAATAGTTGGAATGGCAAGGTAATCATTTCTCCGGGCGATGCCACCGCTCAGACCTTTAAGATTGAGTATCAAAATGTTCCTGATGAGGCTTGCCAGCAACTTTCGCTGAAATTGCGGGTTGCGGGTTGGTCGAAAATGACCGTGGGTGGTGGAAGTGGGAAAGGACAGCAATCTGGCATGGAAATTAAACCAGATTCGACTTTGGCGCAAATTGAATCAGCATGTAATGCCAATGATGCAAATACCGTGACGCTTGTTTCTGCCAGTTAGGGCATTGATTGTTTTGATGTGATATGTGGCTTGGCAGGCTTGGTGAAGGCTTCTCAAGCTGCATTTTTTGGCGAGGGAAGTAGCCGGTTTCGCTGGCTTTGGTTTTGTTGTTGTTTCCCTTATCCAATGCGGTTCGTTGTGTGCTGAATCTGCCGGGAGATCATCATGATGATAGGGTGGTTGCAATCTTCTACCGGATGTCTGGTCTTGGCGGCTGGGTTGCTAGGGTTGCTAGGGTTGCTAGGGTTGTGTGTCGGAAGTTTTCTTAATGTGGTGATCTGTCGCCTGCCGATGATGATTTTCTCTGAGATCAATAATGAGGCTGCCGACTTTAATCTCTATTTTCCCCGTTCCCATTGTCCACGTTGCCGTCATGTGTTGGCGGCCCGCGATAACATTCCCCTGTTGAGCTATTTGTACCAGAAAGGGCTCTGTCGGTACTGTAACGGTACGATTTCTATACGCTATCCACTGGTTGAAGGCGCGGTAGCGGTACTCTTTTCTTTACTGGCTTTGGATCTGGGGTGGAGTTACTGGTTGTTGGGGTTATTGGTGCTGAGTTCGATGTTGATCGCACTGGCGATCATTGATTTCGAACATATGCTGCTGCCCGATCAACTGACGCTTTCGTTGCTGTGGCTAGGGTTGCTGTTCAATCTGCATTCTGCTGGATTTGTGGCATTACCTTTGGCCGTCAGTGGCGCGGTTTGTGGATATCTGTTTTTCAGGCTGGTGGCGTGGATTGCCCGGAGATGGGTCCAGCGTGATGCGTTGGGAATGGGAGATGCTAAATTTCTGGCGGCGCTTGGCGCCTGGTTGGGGGTGGAAGCGCTCCCATTCATGATTTTGCTTGCAGCAAGTTTCACACTAATAAGTTATCTGACGATTTGGCGACTATGCAGAATGAGAGCGGCGCCACAGATACCTTTCGGCCCAGGTCTGGCCGTGGCTGGATTGATTATGGCGCTTTTCAATAGGTAGTCAGGCATGAGTGAGCCGCAGTGTAGTTCCCTTGGGCGGGATCGCTTTTGGGGTAAATAGTTTATCGGATGGAGTAAATTTTCTTACTTATTATTAAGAAGGACTATTTATGCATGATGATGAGTCTGTATCTGGATTGATGATAAGCCGCCATGATGCAGGTTTCACTTTGCTGGAAGTGACTGTTGCACTGATAGTACTGGCATCAATGATGGTGGTTGGTGTGGTTTATCTAAACAGACAGAGTGACATGCTGGTGAACCAGGTAGTCGCCGGGCAGATCCAACATCTTGGTGATGCGGTGGTGGATTATGTTAATGACAATTACGTCGCTCTAAGTCGTGGACCCACTCCAGCGCCAATTAATTGGGCAGAGTTGACTCCCTATTTACCTCCGGGGCTTGACCAGAATACGGTCAATCCGCTGGGTCAGAAATATGATGGCGTATTACGTGTTGTCATGCTGCCTAATGGCAAAAAACGTATTGATCCGTTGATTTATACCGTTCCGGTAGTGGCTAATGGAAAACAGCCAAATGTTGCTAAACATTCGATGAGGATTGCGCAATTGATTGGGGTTGGTGGCCTGTATCTGGATTACAGAAATCGGGATCATCGTAATCCGGCCACTTATTGGAATAGTTATGGTCAGGTCAATGCGCCTGAATCTTTTGCTGGTTTTTTCAATGAACAACCCAAGGAAATTGGCCGTATTTTTTATGCTCCGTTCATGCGGGATGCGTCAATCTATGGCCCAGGGACATTGGCGGGCGACTTGCTTCATCGACAAAAAATAGGCGGGCATCCAGAGTGGAATAGGATGGAGACCAGCATCAATATGGGCGGTAATGGTCTTGAGCAGGTGGGTATGCTGTCGATGCAAGGCCCCGGCATGGTTAATGGTGTGAATAAGATCGCCTTTTCTTCCCGCTCTCAGGGAAAACCCTCCTATATTGAACAAAATAGCGACGGTGAAGTGGTTGTCAATCCAGAGCATGGCACGTTGTTTATTCTTGATGGTAATGCCAATCCCGGTAGTAAAGGTACTTTGGCTGCCGGTGATATTCATGCAGATAAGAACGTCGTTGTTGGCAATAATTTAGTGATAAACACTCAAACTGGAAATCTTGTCGGCGGCAAGTGCCCTGCGTTAGGTAACCTGTCCATGAGCAAGCAGGGGGAACTGCTGGTGTGTCAGGGAATTAATGTTGATAAGTCAGATTTGGAATGGAGAGATGCGAGTGGAAGCAGGCGGTTATTGGCAAATCAAACGGTAATCAGCAGTGGCTATTGGCTTGCATCGGGAATGTCGTCAGGGATAACAAGTAAGACAGGCACCTATTATGTTAGCGGTGGCGGTAAAGCAAACAGTCGGAGTCGGCCTTTTTTTAACAATTCAAATGCCCCTGTGTTAGTCACCGTCTCTACACCTCCGATTTCTAATAACTATCGTATGCGTTGCGTGTTGGCGGTGTATGAAGCGGATAAAAATGGCAACAGCCAGGAATCTGATTTGCCGCTTGTTTTTCAACGATCTGGGCTGGTGGATGATCCAGAAGCAAGTTCCAATGTAAATCTACAGAATACGAGAACTTGCATAGTGACATTCATTGCTGGGCCACATCGCAAATATAATATTGCCAGCGTGTTCCATTCTTCTAAAAACAGGTCCCATATTTTGAGAAGTCATAACTGATGAGCAACAACATCTTGTGTATCTGATGATTTGGCATTAACCAATCTAGAGTAATAGGAGAACATAAATGTGGCCATTAGCGATTGTTGGGATTGCCATCGTATTTATCATGCAACTGATTTTTGGTGAGTTGTTGTATGAAGTGCGTGTGCAGTCAGTGCGCGCCAAGACTGATGTAGCCGCGCTGTTTCGTAGCTATGCTTCAGCCGGTGTGCAATTGCTTAATAATCATTCCGTTGGCGTGATCAAGAGTCGCAAGATGCAGCAGGCATTGACCACTCTACATATGACGTGGGTGAATACCGATGCCTGGTGTGACAACGCTGCCAGTCAGTGTCTCTGGGGGGGATTTATTTCAGGGGCTCATGTCTATATTTTCCGCAAAAATAGCCTCTCCGGCGACAATGGGTTATTGCATGGCACTTTCGGTGAATTGCTTAAATGGAGTGCTGAACCCGATCAGATTGGTTTTAAGTATGGTTCCAGACTTATCGACGGTAGAGGAAAACGGGTAGAGAGTCTGCTTGCCAGACAATTACCGGATGATGTTCGGAAGTTTGTATCTGACGGAGCGCTGGTGGAAATATTGTAGTTGTTGTTTCGCAAGCGGGATTTCTTCGGGTCACTGGGCTTTGTTAATAGGTTGTTTGGCTTACTTTTTTTCTTTTTGGAAAGATCGATGAACAAAATAATCACATATGTTTTTACGGTACTTGTCTGTATGTCAAGTGTCGCCGTTTATGCAACACCGATGCGTACACCCGTTCCTGTGGCAGCGGTATGGACAGCAACTCCGGGACAAACTCTGCGTGATGTTACACAAGAGTGGGCTAGTAGGTCTGGCTACCAGGTGGTATGGGATGCTTCCTATGATTTCCCTATCCGAGCTAGTCTGCGTTTTAATGGCACCTTTATCCATGCGGTAAGCGAGCTGTTCGAAGCCTACGCGATGGCGAATCGGCCTTTCGTTGTCGATATTTATCAGGAACAGCGGCTTGTTCATGTACAGGCTCAGGGGTAATAACATGCATATCCAGTTTTTGACGTTTTCCAGATTGATATTGCTGCCCTATATAGTGACTGGCTTGGCAGGTTGTGCAGCAATCTCTAATGTTGATCGGCAGGCAGATGTTGAGATGGCAAATGCTACCAGTATTATTAAGGAGTTACGCAATACTGCCGCCATGACGGCGGTGCATGTTCACGAGCATGGTTATTGGGTATCAACCAAGGAGATTCCATCAAAGAAGGAGGGTGAAACTGTTTCTTGCATGTTGACTCTGGAGGAAGCTGAGCCGATGACGCTGAGTCAGTTTGCGGAAAAGATCAAGCGTATCTGTGGCGTGCCGGTGTTGATCAGTGCTGATGCACGGTTTGCAGTGTCTTCCAGTTCGGTATCGGATTTGGCATCGGAGGTGAAAGAAAATGGTCAGGAGGTTGTTGTTGCCAATTCGAACGCGCAGTCAGTATCTGAAGGCGGTGAGCCAGAAGAGATGAAAATAAACGTGAATTGGCATGGCTCCTTGGCAGGTTTGCTTGATTCGGCCATTTTGTCGTCAGGATTGCATTGGAAAGTACACAATGGAGCAGTGCATATTTTCAAAACAGAGACGCGAGTGTTTCAAATATATGCATTGCCGGGTACGGATGCATTATCTTCCAGCGTGACAGCGACGACCAATGCAACGTTCGGCGGTGGCTTAAATGGAAGCGATAGCGGTAACGGTAACAGCGGTAGTTCCCAAACTCTCGCGACTTCTTTGACCCGTTCGGTTATGGATGAGATCCAAAAAGCGGTGTCAAATATGCTAACGCCTGGTGAAGGTAAGTTAACTTTGTCTATGGCGACGGCATCATTGGTGGTAACTGACTCACCTGAGGTACTCGATAGAATTAAGGATTATATTGATCAGCAGAACAAATTATTGACAACGCAGGTGGTGCTTAATGTCAAGATCCTTAACCTGACGTTCGATAGGGCTGATCAGTATGGCGTTGATTGGTCACTGGCCTATAAAGACGCTCATATAGGCGTGGGTGGTGCGGGCAGCGGTGTCACTGAGGGGCGTGATATCAGTACTAATATTCATATTCTTAAGGGGCCATTTAGTGACAGTAATTTACTGATCAAGGCGTTATCGACCCAAGGCAAAGTCTCTATAGTGACTCAACCTTCTGTGACTACACTGAATTTGCAGGCGGTACCGATGCAGGTTGCAACGCAGACCGGTTATGTTTCATCAACTTCTAGTACCTCGACGCCACAAGTTGGCATTTCAGTAGGGATCGAGCCTGCGACAGTGACGACGGGTTTTAATATGTTGATGCTGCCTTATGCAATGGCCGACAAGCAAATATTGTTGCAGTACAACATTAGTTTGAGCGATTTAAAGAGGCTGGAGAAATTCGGCGAGAAAGAGACCGGTCAGGTGCAGTTGCCGACAATAGATTTACGCGCATTCAGTCAGAAGGTGAGACTGCATTCAGGTGAAACTCTGGTGCTATCAGGGTTCGAGCAGCAGTCAGATGACAGTGATCGTAGTGGTTTGGGTAGCCCGGATAATCAATTCTTGGGTGGGAGCCGTCAGGGCAAAAGAAACCATAATGTGATCGTAGTCATGATTACTCCTATAGTGGTAGATTAAAAAATGACCCAGACTGAAACAGGCGCGGAGCGCACTATGCAAATCAAGCTATATGGTAAGACTTTGGTCGCAGGCATTATCTGGCGACCGCCTGTCACTGTGTTAACACGTTCTCACATACGTAAAAATGGGATTGCCGCAGGGTTTACCTTGGCTGTCCGACATCGTGTTGGACGAAGTATACAGGTCGGGTATGTACCAAAGGAAGCAGGAGTACCGGGGTGTTATTCATTGGCGGCCGTTCTGGCTAAAGCGGTGGATAAACCTAACTGGATAGGTGCGTTTCATTTGCCTGATGGACATTATGCATTGGTAGCGGTACATCGGGGCGCGATAATGGCTGGACGTGATTTGATCGGCACTCGTGAAGAAATCGAAGCGAAATTGCGTGATACGGTGCAGTTGGTCGAGGGCGCCAATGGGATGTGGAATGCGATTTATGCGCCGAAGGAGTTTGAATCGCCGTGGTTGGAGGTACCATTGGCGCAACTGTTACCGCAGTCCGCATTGAAAAAATCGGTTGGTCAGCTTGAGAGTTTAACTGGCGAAATGTCGAAGTACCAGATTAAGGTCTTTGCCATGACCGCAGGTACTGCGTTCTTATTAGCTGGTGGTTGGTGGATGTGGCACATCTATAAGCAGAATACAGAAATAAGGGTACCGGATTTATCCAATGAGGTGGTGGAAATTCCACCGCCGCATCCGTGGCTGGCACAGCCAACAATGGAATGGCAGTTTTCTGCATGGAATAAAGCTTTAGCCAAGGTTCCCTTATCGCTCGCGGGTTGGCAGATTGAAGTCATTATGCTGGATGCTAATGCGGTTTCTGTGAGTTATCAGCGTCATGATGGGATGCCAATCAATGTCTTCCAGGTTGCTGCTATTAATATTTTCCGGGCTGGCCCGGTGATTTCCAATGGTGGGGAGCAGGCACAGGTATTGATACCGTTTGAGCCGTCGCAGGATCATGATCAGGAAAACAATGACGATGTGTTGCAGTCGTCGGATCAGGCGCTGGTTGAGCTGATGTCTTATTTTCAGGCGCTAGGTTTGCCCCCTCCAACTTTGACTGAGGAAGCTTCCGTTTTACCGCCGCCTCCGCCCCCTTTGCCGGAAGGCGAAACACACGTGTGGGCCAATCCTGACTGGCAGACTTATAACTGGACACTGACTTCTCAATTAGCGCCAGATGCACTGTTTTCAGGTAAGCCGCTCCCCGGATTGAGAGTGACCAGTGCCAGAATTGTGTTATCTGATGGTTTTCCTGAGTGGAAGCTGAGTGGAGTTTTCTATGCAAAAAATTAGCCAGCTTATAATCAGTCTATTTGTGGTGTCGGTATTTTCCCCGACATATGCGCAAACATCACCTACTGAGTTACCGGCAGCTCAGGCGAAGCGCCATGTTGTACAGAAGCCTGCATTGCCAGCGGCAACGACTGACAGCGTTGCTGCGCAACTGGAAAAGTTACAGACGGATTTGATGTTACTTAAAGCTGAAACCGCAAGGGCAAATGCTCAGGCTGAATTCGATAAAATTTCCAGAATGGTGAATAAAAGAGATGCCGTTAATAATGGCCTGCCTTTGGTTAAGTCAATCTTCGGGCGCAATGGGGCTCTGACTGCTACGCTCCGGCTTCGTTCAGGCGGTATCATGGATGTGAAAGCAGGTGAACAGTTGCCGAATGGTTATAAAGTGGTCCGCATTGATACCGGGGTCGTGACTTTCTCCAAACAGGGACGATTTTATGAGGTAGGTCTTACTGCTACCAATGATGCATCGTTGCTGGATGGCCTTGACTTGATGGTTGCACCGCCGCTGCCGTTAAGCCGTTAATGACTGATGGGTGAAGATATTTATGGAAATAACATGCTCCGATCTGTTGTGTATGGTCAGGCAGGGGGCAAAAGTTTTATCTGCCTTGAGCGGCGCACTTGAAATAGAGTTAGCTAACCGCAGTTTGATATGTCTTGTTGAGTTACCTCAGCAGAAGGGGCAATGCGTACTTGCCGTGTCTGCCTCCCATCGGCTTGATCCCCATGTGCTGGCCTATGAAGAGACGGTTAAAAGGCATGGTCTTATCTATCAGATTGTCACTTGTGGCATGGGGAGCATATTGGAGTTGTACCGTCTCAGTAAGAGCGAGAGCCATGGACTGGGAGGGACTGAATCGGATGTTCAGCGTTATATCATTCACTTAATCGGCGAAGCGACTGAGGAACGTGCGTCAGATTTGCATATCGTTGCTCGCCGTAATTATTGTGAAATCCGTTGCCGTATTAATGGTTATTTGCGGTCTATAGGACAACTGCGGCCAGAAGAAGGGTTACGATTATGCGCGACTATCTATCAAAGTATGTGTGACGTGGCAGAGCCAACTTTTAAACCGATGCAGGCGCAGCGCGCGCGAATGAAAGATGAGTTTCTGGCCGAATGCGGACTTTCCGGGGCGCGTATTAATACTCGTCCACTTGATCGTGGCATGTTGATGGTACTGCGATTGTTGTATGCGGACAGCCCCGGTACGGTGTGCACCTTAAGCGATCTCGGCTATTTGCCGGAACAGTGTCAGATACTGGAAGAGCTTATGGAGCATCGGGCCGGTGTGGTTCTTTTGTCTGGTGCGACCGGTAGCGGAAAGAGCACTACTTTGAAAGTGGTGATGCAGAAGATGATAGCTGAGCAAGCTGGCATCCATCTGCTCACGCTTGAAGATCCACCCGAATATGAAATTGAAGGCGCTAATCAATCACCCATCACCGGAGATCGAGGTGATAGCATCATTGTCGAACAGGAATGGGCGATGGCAATTGCTGATGCAATGCGACTCGATCCTGATGTGATTATGGTCGGTGAGATACGCGACGCAGTGACTGCAAAGATGGCATTTCGTGCAGCAATGACCGGCCATCTTATTTGGACCACGATACATGCAAACGATGCTTTAGCGATCTTGCCCCGCTTGCAGGATGAGGCTGTGATGGAGTCGCTATTAATGGATTCGCGGCTGGTGATTGGTTTGGTTAGCCAGGCGCTGATTCAGGTGTTATGTCCTCATTGTAAAGTTCCCCTGCGAGGGCATGAGCAAGAAGTCTCCGGGCGTCTGTTGAAACGACTAAATCTTTATTGTCAGCCGGAGTCGGTTTATCTACAGGGGGAAGGTTGTGACCATTGCAAACAGTGCGGCACCTTGGGCCGAACAGTAGTCGCTGAAGTGATACGCACTTCCCCTGGCTTAATGCAAGCTTATCGAATGGGCCACCATCACGAAGCGACTCGATATTGGATCTCGGAGATGGCGGGATTAAGCAAGATCGACGCACTTATTCGCAAAATAAATGACGGAATAATCGATCCCCGTGCCGCAGAACGTGTGATGGGGCCGATTATTCCTGCGATCCATCAAATAGAGTGAAACGCTATGTCCATGACCGATTTTGTTGAAAGACTGAACTATCGATTAGCGAAGATCCAGTTTGGTAAGAAAGCACGGATTCGTTTTTACGGGCATCTGATCATGATGCTGGAAAATCGTATCATGCTGATTGATGCATTACGTGAAATGTATAATATTGCCAGCAACGAAGGCCATAAACCCAACAATGGTTGTGCATTGGTATTGAGTAGTTGCTATGAATCTGTCAGTCAGGGCAGTACTTTGGCGGAGAGTTTACAGCGATGGATTGGTCCCAATGAAGTCGCGGTGATTGCTGCGGGTGAGCGCTCCGGTGACATACGTAGCGCTTTTATGGATGCGATCGCCATGATCGAGGCGGGCAGCAAGATCCGCAATGCTGTGATTGGTACATCTATTTATCCACTTATACTTATTGGGATGATATGTGTATTGCTGCATATTGTGGCAGGTAGTTTGGTGCCCAAACTGGCCGCTGTTTCTAAGCCGGAAACATGGGATGGGGCGGCTTATACCCTTTATTTGATGGGAACATTTGTCAACGATTATGGATTTTATTCGCTGATATTTTTGATGATATTGATCATTCTATTGTTGTTATCGCTGTCTTTTTTGGGGGGGCGACTGCGAACGGTGCTTGACCGGTTTCCGCCGTGGTCACTGTACAGAACCATTCATGGCAGTATGTTCATACTGAATGTGTCGTTACTAATCCGTTCAGGGATGATGTTGCAATCGGCGCTGGAGTTGCTGTTGGAACAGGCGGGGTCCCGTTGGTTGTATGTGCGAATCGCGGCTACGCTCGAACATATTTCAATGGGGGCTGGTTTTGGTGAGGCATTGCGCGATACCGGTTACCGTTTCCCGGATGACGAGGCGATCAGTTATTTGAGGTTATTGTCACGATTGCAGGGTTTTGATCAATCAATGGCGAAGTTTGCACGGCACTGGTTGGATGAAACGATAGTTAAGGTTCAGATAGTGACGCGTGGATTTCTGTTGGCTTCAATTCTTATGATTGGTGGCATGTTGATGCTGGTGGTTACGGCGGTATCGGGCATTGAAAACGCTATTGAACAGTCGTTATCTATGCCATCTGTTTAGCGGTTCCAATAGGCAATACTTAATGTTGGGATTAACGATGAAAATCAGGCAGAACATTGAAGCTGGAATCAGTGAAATTCAAGGAACAGGCAGCGTATGTCGTGATAAAGTGTTGAATGAGCTGAGAAAAGCTTGCGGACCGATTATCCTCCGAGCGCTTGATGACAAAGACGTGGTGGAGATCATGATTAATCCTGATGGAAAACTGTGGATTGAATCGTATAACCAAGGCATGAGTGAAGCACAATCTGATTTTCCGGCAGAGGCGACAGAGCGGATTTTACTGATTTCGGTAGCACTGCAAAAATCGGATATTGGGACTGATATGGGCCTCATTGAAGGGGAATTTCCGTTGGGGAGTGCTCGTATTGCCGGTGTTTTGCCTCCGTTGGCAAATGCTCCGACTATTGCCATTCGTAAACACTCTCCGGTGGTATTATCGCTGTCTGATTACCGCAAAAGCGGCATTATTAAACCGATAGGCTTTACCGCCATGCGGTTGGTATCCGGGATAGCGAGCTATAAACGCAGTTTTGAACATCCCATTGAAGCAATTCGCGAAGCCGTGGTTATGCGTAAGAATATTCTAATCGTTGGGGGGACCGGCAGTGGGAAAACGACGCTGGCTAATACTATTTTGCACGAGATTAGCCTGCAATGCCCGCATGATCGTATCGTGGCGATTGAGGATACGATGGAATTACAGCTTAACAATGCTAACCGAGCGCTGTTACGCACCAGTAAGGATGTGGATATGCGTCGTTTGTTGCGGACTACGATGCGTTTGCGTCCAGATCGTATTGTAGTGGGGGAGATTCGCGGCGGTGAAGCTTATACTTTGCTCAAGAGCTGGAATTCCGGCCACCCTGGAGGGGTAACAACCATGCATGCTAATTCATCTGAAGAGGGGCTACAAAAACTGGCGCATTACATTTATGAAGATGAGACTGCACAGGGTTTTACTCCTGATACTATCGGTTGGATGATCGCCAAAAGTGTGAATTTGGTGGTGGTAATAGAAAAGATCGCAATGGAACCGGGAAGAATGGTGACAGAAATTTGCGAAGTTTCCGGGTTTATGAATGGTCGTTACAATATGAATGTTTTATGTTTACAGAGTAATGGGTATTGTGAATTCAAACCACGTATTTAAAGGTGTGATGTTATAAATAATTCTGGAAATGATGATGAGAATATAATAATGATAACAAATCTATTTATAATTAATTATTTTCTTCTATTAATTGAATATTCGTTATTTTTAAGATGATGATATTCCAGGTTAAATAATTAAATGCTGTTGAATATTGATGTTTGTGGCTAAGGATGATAATTGAATTTTAAGTGTAAAAATACTGTGAATTATGTACAGATTCTCAGAGAATTAAATGTAATGAAATGAAACTAATAAGGGTTTCTATTCTGTTTTATTGGTTAAAATAATTTACTTACATTTTATTGTATGATTTTAATTGTTTTTATTAATTGCTAATGAATTATCTAGATATTATAAATGACAGAATTAATAGGTTAAAAAACACATAATTCCCTTAATATTTTGTAGCCCGGATAATACAGAGTTAAGGCTATGTAAATTTGGCAAAAATCTGCCAAATAATCCGGGCATGGATTTTTATTATTTTTTTAGACAAAAATCTTACGGTCGATTCGATAGAAAATAATCGTATCTCCCTGATTAAGTCTTTATTTTTCAAAAAGAAATTCTCACCGGTTTACCAAAACCAGACTCTATTCTTGAGCCGACGCAATATTACCGCAAATTCTTTGCTAATCGTTCATTTAAATTATCTGGAGGTAAAGTGAAAGCCTCTTTATTGCGTACTACTAAGAGAATGTGTAGTACCTAATTTTATTTTTCCCTGGTGTTGCGCAGATTTTGTTATCGGGAATAGCACTCGCTTTATTGGCGGTAAAGTTTGTGCAACCCGAAGTACAGTTCGAAACAGTATTCGCTTGATCATTGAGCGATCGGCTGCATTTAGCGCGGCACGTAACGAAATCTCAACGGCCTCATTAGCATATGTCCGCATTTGTTGTTCATAATCTGAAATCGCCTTGATTAAGTTTTCATGACCAGATGCTACGCGAGTTAGCGTCTGTGTGAGTAAAAGTGCGTCTCGAAGCGCTATGTTTGCTCCCATTCCTACCATTGGCGTCATGTTGTGAATAGCGTCGCCAAGTAGAGTGACAGCACTGGAACGCCAGGGTAAGAGATGCTCCATACTGCGTAACGGAATCACAGAGATGTTTTCCATATCACTCTGCTTAATCAGGGTATGCAGGTTTGGATCCCATGAAGCAATATGGGAGCGGATCAGATTACACAGAGATTCAGCAGGAAAATCAGTAATCGCATTCGGATAGCTATTCGTTGCTGTTGCATAGGCCCACATGACAAAATCACCAATTTCTGTCGATGTGGCCTTTACTTGAGTATTGATCGGAGCACGCCATAGGGAGACAAACAACCCTCCAGGCCTTTTAGGCACGATATTGTTGGGTGATCCATCTAGCAAATATTGCGGCAATGAGGCAGCAAGAGCCGGGGTAAGGCGTACACGGCCAACGATGAGGGTGACACCAATATCAAGCCTTTTTATCGCGGGGAGGTACTGCTTGCGTACTTTTGAATTGCTTCCATCTGCACCAATAAGAACATCAACATCTTCGTGACTTCCATCAGTGAAAAAAAGCCTGACTTTACCGTTTTGCATGTGTTCATAACGCTCGAACGTTTTGTTCCATTGAACGGTATCTGAGAGCCCCTCGTTTAGTACTTCTATAAGTTCAGATCTGCTGATTGACATCCGATCTTCGGTAATGATCTGTCCATCCTCCTGATGAATATCTCTCTGAGCTGAGAGAAGAAGACGTAGATGTTCATCATAGAATCTTGTCTGTCCACCAACAGGCTTTGAAATCTTTTTAAAGGTTAGCCAGTTGGTTTCTGGGAGGCATTCCTGCATTGCTTGCTGGCCGAATGTATCGACGTAAATTCCATAACCGGGAAGTATGGATGATGTAGCAGAACCTCGTTCATAGACTTTCACTTTTATTCCGTTTTTGCGCAAGCCATGTGCCAGGCATGCTCCACCAATCCCTGAACCAATTATTCCAACGTTCATTTCTTTTTTCTCCATAAGTAGTACGATGTGATTCTGAAAGAATCATGGTGACTGTAGCTGGCCAGGACCATTTGATCACAGCCATCGGTTGTGTTACTGCTATAGTCTTAATAATAGTATACCGTACCGTTCGGTACCAATAAAAATTTAGGTTTTTTACATGACAAATACACCTAAAGCCCAAACAGATCACAAAAGAACCCGTTCGTACTCTAGAATTTCAGGAGAACGAGTTAACGAGCTGTTAAAGATTGCTGCTCAGGTATTTGCAGAACGGGGTTTTGATGGTGCCAGTATCAATGAGATGGCGAAACGTGCTAATGCTTCGAAGGGAACCTATTATAGTCGATTTCCTTCTAAAGAAGAGCTGTTAGTCGCTGTTGTTAAGCAGAGAATAGAAGAAGTTGAGGGCGGTCTGGACAAGACCATGAATCCCGAGCCAGATATTGGGAAAGCATTAACCATTTTTGCAGAGGAAATTTTCACGGTAATTCTTTCAGAAACAATGATTGCAAATTACCGGGTGGTCACTCTGGAGGCCCAACGTTTTCCGCAATTAGGTAAAATCTATTATGAAAAGGGTGTCAAAAAGATAGTAGATTTTCTTGTCGAATATCTGGTGCGAAAGATGAAGGAGGGAAAATTGAACATAGTAGACCCGAAAATCTCCGCAGAGGTGTTTATCGATGGCATCATTGGAACGCCAAGGCTTAAGGCTACTTTGGGCATTGGTTTACCTACTCCAGAGGAGCAATCTCAGCGAATTGCCATCGCTGTTCAGTCATTTCTCGCTGCATATGGTACTTCCTCATGTGATAGCACTTCTTCATCATGATAGTCGCGCTGTAGTAAACCAGATGTAGTAAATCAGAAATTATTGTTCAGAAATTATCATAGGAATAGCGTTGAATTAAGGGCCTGCCTGTTATCAGGTAGGTCTTTCTGCTGGATTAAGAAAGCGGTTTGAATGCCTTGGATATAGACGAAATGCTTTGGCGTCTTTTTGGCTTGGTTGGTGATGGCTTATTATATTCCCTTTGTAAGTAAATAGTTTACAATGTAAATAACTTGTTGTTTTTCTTTGATTAGAGTTTGAATTTGTCATAATTAAAATTAACTCATGAGAATGTTATGAAGGTGGGTATGTTGATATGGTAAAAAGAGCGATAAAGCCACTGTGTATTTCGGTTATTTGTAGCACATCGATAATAGCTGGATATGCTTTAGCTAATCATCAGAATAGGCTTATTGAAGGTGATATTCAAAATCTGCCAAAAATGCAGCTTGAAAAGATATCTGAGACAACAACACCTGAACAAGTACAAATTCAAACTGCTACAATTTCAGAAACAGAACGCCGTGAGATGCTGCGAAGTTGGATACCAGCACAAATTAAGCCCGTTTTCTTTGATCGATTGGTTAGTTTGTACTCCTCTAACCAGATGCAACCTTTGTGGCAAGATAAACTCGCGGTTCAACGCTTTGAACAACAACTTTCAGAACTGGCTTTGGCTGGGTTTCAGCCGCAATTTGGTCAATGGCTGATTGAACTCAATGATGCTCAATTGAGTCAGATGGGACGTGATCTCATCTTATCGGATGCTATGCTAGGTTATTTACAATTTGTCTCAGATGTCGGCCATCAGGGCCAAAGCTGGCTCTATCGCACTATACCATACAAAATACCATACAAAATTGTATTACCTTCACCAGTCGTTATAGATCAGTGGCAGCAAGCTATTATCGGTCACAATGTGGCCGCTTATGTCGCAGCACTGGCACCACACCATCCTCAATATGAAAATATGCGCAAGGAGATGATGAAACAACTGGCTGATAGTAAACTGTGGCCACAGCTTTCTGACAAAAGTGCGCTAAAACCGGGACAGAGTAGCGCTGATGTCGCTGTGTTGAAGGAAATACTTATTCGTCTTGGTATGTTGAGCGAACTGACAACTCAATCAGATAATATCTATGATCCTGAACTGGTGACTGCGGTAAGAAATTTCCAGCATTGGCAAGGGTTGGCGCCGGATGGTGTAATCGGTAAACGCACAAGAGATTGGCTAAATACTTCGCCTCAAACCAGAGCAGGATTGATGGCGCTTAATATCCAGCGTTTACGTATTATCCCAGGATATGTGTCCACAGGAATTATGGTCAATATTCCCGATTATTCATTGCATTATTATCTTAATGATCAGGAAGTATTGGACTCGAAAGTGATCGTTGGTCGCCCAAGCCGTAAGACACCCATTATGAGTAGTGTGTTGAATAGTGTGGTGATTAATCCTCCCTGGAGTGTGCCAACTAGCCTGGCAAGAAAAGATATCGCACCACGGGCGGTTGATGATCCCGGATATTTTCAACGGCGAGGATACGTTATCTTTTCAAATTGGCGTGCTGATGCCAGTGTCATCGACCCTTACACTATTGATTGGAACGTGATTACGCCTGCTAACTTTCCTTATCGAATATGGCAAGCTCCGGGGCCGACTAATTCATTAGGCCGTTATAAATTTAATATGCCAAATTCTGATGCTATCTATTTGCATGATACGCCGAACCATAACCTGTTTAACAAAGACATTAGAGCGATCAGCTCTGGTTGTGTGCGGGTTAACAAGGCTTCAGAATTAGCAAGTATGTTATTGGAAGATGTAGGTTGGCATCAGAGTAAAGTGAATAATACCCTGAAACAGGGTAATACCGTTTATGTTAACATCCCACAGCGTATTCCAGTTTATTTGCATTATTTAACTGCTTGGGTAGATGAGCAGGGGGTACCTCAGTACCGTACCGATATTTATGACTACGACAATAGTGTGAGACAAGGTACCCAGTTTTTGTCAAAGTTGTTACCTTTACAAAACTAAATGCAACTAATTTTTGTTATTAATTGTCATAGTGACCAGTTGGCCTATTTTTTCTATAATTTGGGTAGATGTTTCTTCATGGATATAATCGATCATAATCGCCGCAAGTGGCTTAGTGCGGGAGCCGCTGCTTTAGGCTTGAGTTTGTTGCCGGGGCATACTTTTGCGACTCTGGCCACTCCACGCCCACGAATTTTACGTTTTGATAACTTACATACGGGTGAAACGATTAAAGCTGAATTTTTTGACGGTTATCGTTACAACAAAGAAGAGCTGGCCCGTTTGGATCATCTGTTTCGAGATTACCGTCAAAATAGAGTTAAGACTATTGATCCTAAATTATTTGATCAGATTTATTTGCTGCAAATGATGATAGGGATTAATAAGCCTGTACAACTCATTTCTGGTTACCGTTCACTGGTAACCAACAATCAGTTGCGCAAGCAAAGTAAAGGCGTGGCTAAACAGAGTTACCATACTCGCGGGCGGGCGATGGATTTTCATATTGAAGGTATTGAGCTTAGTCGTATCTGCAAGGCTGCTCTGAAAATGAAAGCGGGAGGGGTAGGATACTATCCACATAGTAATTTCGTTCATATTGATACAGGTCCCGTCAGGACGTGGTAATCTGGTGAGTAACTATTTTGTTTTGACTATGGAGTAAATGAAATAATGAAATACCAAATTATTCCTGTTACTGCTTTTATGCAGAATTGTACCCTTATTTGGAATGAAGAGAGTAAGGAAGCGGCAATTGTTGATCCGGGTGGTGAAGCAGAAAAACTGATCGCCGAGATAGAACGTCGTGGTCTGAAATTGACTCAGATTTTATTGACTCATGGTCATTTTGACCATGTTGGTGCAACAGCGGAGGTCGCTGAACATTTTAATGTGCCGGTCTACGGGCCACAGCAGGAAGATGCTTTCTGGATCGAAGGCTTGCAAGCTCAAAGCCGGATGTTTGGCATTGAAGAATGTCCATCATTTGAACCTGATCGCTGGTTAAATGAAGGTGATGAGCTGCGGGTGGGGGGCGTTGATTTATCTGTATTGCACTGTCCGGGACATACACCAGGGCATGTTGTGTTTGTGAATCATGTAGATAAGCTGATTTATATGGGAGATGTTCTATTTAAAGGAGGGGTTGGGCGTAGTGACTTTCCACGCGGTAATCACCGGCAGCTAATTAACTCAATTAAAGATAAACTTTTGCCACTTGGTGATGATTATGAATTTATTCCGGGGCACGGACCAATGTCGACGCTAGGTCATGAGCGGCAGACTAATCCATTTTTACAGGATGAAGTACCAGGTTGGTGATGTGGCGTAGCGTTTATATTCAATATAGTGTCAATCTGAGGGCTGGCTGATAGTTGTTTGATGGCAACTATAACTGATTGGAGACTTCAATTAGATTTTGATCCGGATCACGGAAATAAATGGACATAATAGCTCCGTTTACTCCGGTATGTTTAACCGGCCCTTCAAGGATTTCAACTTCATTTTGATGCATCTAATAAGATTAATATCGCAATTGTGTCGGATGTCGAGTCTTTTGAACGATAAAAGCCGCTGAAATTCAGCGACTTTTTCAGAGTAAAGTAAATATAGTAAGGTAAATGTTAACTTAGAGTACTGCAACAATGGCTTCACATAATGGAGCCATGTTTTCCAACGTCAAACCAGCGACGTTAATACGACCGGAACTGACAGCGTATATACCAAATTCCTCACGCAAACGTTCTACTTGTTCTTTTGTCAGCCCACTGAATGAGAACATACCATTTTGGCTAATAATAAAGCTGAAATCCTGTTTTGCCCCTTTTTCCTGCAAGGTATTGACAAACAGTTGACGCATGCGCTGGATACGTTCGCGCATGGTGGTTAGTTCCTGTTCCCAAGCTGCTTTCAGATCTTCATTTGACAAAATGGTAGTGACAACAGATGCACCATGAGCGGGTGGGTTAGAATAGTTCGCACGGATAATCGCTTTTGCCTGGCTGAATGCTTTTTCTGCTGTATCACTGTCACTAGCAACAATAGTACAGGCGCCAACACGTTCATTGTACAGGCCAAAGTTTTTGGAGTAAGAGCTGGCAACGATCAGTTCATTATGATTTTTCGCAAAAATACGTAGGCCTTCTGCATCTTCATTCAGGCCCTTAGCAAACCCTTGATAAGCGAAATCAAAAATAGGCAACCAGCCTTTCTCCGCAGACATTTCTGCCAGCTTAGCCCATTGTGCCGGGGTTGGATCAATGCCCGTCGGATTGTGGCAGCAACCGTGGAACAAAACAACATCACCTGCCTGAGTTTCAGACAAGCTTGCCAGCATGCTTTCGAAATTCAGTGCGTGTTTTTCAGCGTCATAGTATTTATATTCGCAGACTTCCAAGCCGGCGGCGGAAAAAACGTTTTTATGGTTTGGCCAGGTTGGGTTGCTAATCCAAATGCGTTTAGCATTAGTCTGTTTGGCAATGAAATCCGCAGCAATACGTAAAGCACCTGTACCGCCTGGGCTTTGTGCTGTGCGGGCGCGTTTATCTGTGACGACTGGGTGATCTTTGCCAAACAGTAATTCCTGAGTTACGCGGCCAAATTCAGCTAAGCCGCTAATTGGCAGATAATTCTTTGTTGTTTCGTTTTCCAGTAAATATTGTTCAGCTTTTTTAACACTGGTCAGAATAGGGGTTTTTCCTGTTTCATCTTTATAGACACCGATACCAAGGTTAATTTTATTTGTACGAGGATCAGAACGGAAACTATCGGCTAAGCCAAGAATAGGGTCGGCAGGCGCTGCTGTGATTTTCTCAAACATGTTTTTGATTCCAAAACTCAGAGTTAAGCCCAAAAGGGCAGTCAGGGTAACGTCGCTGAAACAGTTTGCCAACTATTTGTCGTAAAAAGAAGATAATCTTGTGAGGCAGTTTGCGGAGTGAGAAAAAGTTGGAATAGTAGAGAGAAAACACAAGACTAAAAAAGCAGCACCTAAGCGCTGCTTTCTCTTAATGATGCTTAACTTGTTCAGCTAAATCTAATTTACCAACGGTAATTAGAATTGGTAAACCATACCTACGCCAACAACGTTGTCAGTGCTGATACCCGTTGCTTTGGTGAATTCATTGCTATCCAGCAGGTTGATTTTGTAATCAACATAGGTAGTCAAGTTTTTGTTGAAGTAGTAGAAAGTACCGACCGAGATATATTTTACGAGATCGTGATTGTCGGATTCTTTCTCGTCATTACCGAGGTCACCGAACAGATTTTTACCTCTGGACTGAACGTATGCCAGAGACGGACGTAAACCGAAGTCGAACTGATATTGGGCGGTCAATTCGATGTTCTGGGTTTTGTTAGCGATACTTTCCCAGTTTACACCGTCAACATTTCCACCGAAACGAGTCATATTACGGGTTTCACCGTACATGGCAGCCAAGTAGATGTTGTTGGCATCGTATTTGGCGCCAATGTTCCATGACTCAGCGCGATCACCCAAGGCAGTAGAGCCAGTAAGTTTGTCTTTTTTCCCTTTTTCCTCAACAATGCTAAAAGCAGTTTTTTGCGCAGAAGTACGAGCAGAATTAGAGTACGAGCCACCGACGCTAATACCGTAACCTACGTCATAAGTTGCAGAGAGACCGTAACCTTCACCATTATCCTTACGATCAGCACGGCTATTAGCCGTGTTGTTGCTGTTCTCACCCTGATATTGCAGAGCAAAGTTCAGGCCATCAACTAAACCGAAGAAATCGGTATTGCGGTAAGTCAACAGACCAGTAGAACGGCCAGTCATGAAGTTATCAGTCTGCGCCATTGAGTCGCCACCGAATACTGGCAACACATCGGTCCAAGCGTTGACATCATAAACCACACCGTAGTTACGGCCATAGTTCATTGAACCGTAGTCGGACAGTTTCAACCCAGCGAAAGCCAGACGAGTTTTAGTTTCTTCGCTAACACCTTCTGCGCGGTTACCTTTGATATTGTATTCCCAACGGCCAAAACCGGTCAGTTGGTCATTAACTTGAGTTTCACCTTTGAAACCCAGACGGGCGAAGGAGTTATCGCCATCTTCGCCGCTTTTGTTGTTAGCGAATTTGTGCTGGACTTCAACTTTACCGTATAGGTCCAGTTTGTTGCCGTCTTTGTTATAAATTTCAGCCGCATTTGCTGCGCCAGCAGCTAACAGAGCTGGGATTACTACTGCAAGAACATTGCGTTTCATCATTATTATTACCCTCATTGGTGTTATTCGGACACCTGCCACTGCCAAAAATAATTCTTTAAAAATCTACGGAACTATTTGTGAGAGTTTAGTGTCGTCTGTTTCGCTGTCAAGTGTTTCATTGGTTGTTATTTTTATCCACTCACAAAATGCTATAAAAAAGAAAATTTAGTAAAAATGTGAAATAAAGTGTTTCAAAATGTAAATGAGAGATTGTTTTTTAATCTCTGGTTGGTCCAGTTGATCAAAAAAGTGAAAAATGACTCGCAATTAGTGGCGGAAGAAAATTACCTGTTGATCTTAATAAAAAGAGTAAAATGTGGTGTTTATTTCATCAATCATATTTCTTATATGTAACTTACTGATATGCTTGTCGATGTGTTGCATATCATTTTTTAACAGATACCTGATAATGATTCTTCTTGGAAGAAGTAGTGCCCACTTTAAGTGAGCACCATAACACGTTAATTGGATTTTCTATTAATCTACCTAATTTATTTCAGACTGTTAGAATTGATATACCAAACCTATACCCACAGCGTTATTCGTATTGACATCGAGATATTTGGTGAAGGGGGTGTCATGTACTAAGTTGATTTTGTAATCAACATAGGCAGACAAATTTTTGTTAAAGTTATAATAAGAACCAATAGAGATATATTTTACCCAGTCTTGATGAGTGAAAAAAGTTGTTCCCCTGGATTGAACATATGCCAGAGATGGGCGCAGACCAGAATCCAACTGATATTGGGCAGTTAATTCGATATTACGAGTTTTTGCAGAGACAACATCTTGGTAGCCGAAAGAGGTCATATTGTGAGTTTCGCCATACATGGCAGCCAGATATAGGTTATTTGCATCATATTTGGCACCAACGTTCCATGCCTCAGCCCTTTCACCACGAGCGACAGAGGTAACGAGCCTTTCATGTGTAATAGGGCGGTCAGCATTGGAGTAGGCTCCTCCTAAGCTGATACCATTACCGATATCATAAGTAACAGAGAGGCCGAAACCGTCACCGTTACTACCACCGTTAGGCTTAATGCGATCTCCGGGTTTATGAAGTGAATTACGGCCGTTTTTGCTGTCTTCGTCGTTCTTACCTTGGTATTGCAGGGCGAAGTTCAGACCATCAACCAGGCCAAAGAAATCCGTATTACGGTAAGTCAGGACACCGGTAGCACGATTAGTCATGTAGGTGTCAGCCTGCGACATGGAGTCAGCACCGAATACTGGCAGTACATCGGTCCAGGCATTGACGTCATAGAGAACACCGTAATTACGACCGTAGTCTAGAGAACCATATTTAGCCAATTTTAGACCAGCGAAGCCCAGACGGGTTTGATTACCTTCGGAATCGTTTGCCTCGGCTTTGTTAGCCTGAATATTGTATTCCCAACGGCCATAACCGGTCAGTTGGTCATTGATTTGGGTTTCACCCCTGAAACCCAGACGAACGTAGCTTGCATCACCATCTTCACTATATATAGGATATGTATCTGATTTTTGGGTAATTTTAGCGAATTGATGACGTACATCAACTTTGCCATAAAAATCCAGTTTATTACCGTTTTTGTTATAAATTTCAGCGGCATTTGCTACACCAGCAGTCAACAGCACTGGGATGACCACGGAAAAGATACTACCCTTCATTATTGTTACCTTCATTTAATTACTATTGTTAATGACCATCATTGGCGTTATTCGGACATCTGTTACTGACAGAAATAATTCCTTTAAGAAACTCGTTGAAATTATTTATGAAAATATCGTGTTGTCCGAGTTGGGGCACAGTCTTTCATTAGCTGTGGATTTTATCTATCATTTAATTGATACAAAGTGACGATTTTTGTAATAAAGTGAAAATAATATATTGCAAAATGTAAATGAAATAGGATTTTTGATCGTGTCTTGAATTGGAAGCATAAAAAAAGCCAGCTTTTGCTGGCTTTATACATAATGATTTTTTAATGTTTGTTTTACGCAATCATTAGAAGTTTGCGCTTCTTGGTGTCCGTGGGAATGGGATGACATCACGTACATTTGATACACCAGTCACGTAAGCAACCAGGCGTTCAAAGCCCAGCCCGAACCCGGCGTGAGGTACGGTGCCATAACGACGCAGATCACGGTACCACCAGTAATCTTCTTTATTAAGCCCCATCTCTTCCATACGCTTATCCAGCATATCCAGACGCTCTTCACGCTGTGAGCCACCGATAATTTCGCCAATGCCTGGTGCAAGTACATCCATTGCCGCGACAGTTTTACCGTCGTCGTTCATTCGCATATAGAAGGCTTTAATATCTTTTGGATAGTTTTTCACGACGACCGGAGCTTGGAAATGTTTCTCTGCCAGATAACGTTCATGTTCCGAAGAAAGGTCAACTCCCCAGAAGACTGGATTTTCAAATTTCTGGCCGCAGTTTTGCAGAATTTCAATGGCACTGGTGTAATCAATCTGAGCAAAGTCAGAATTGATAAATTTTTCCAGGCGGGTGATAACATCTTTATCTACGCGTTCAGCGAAGAATTGCAGATCATCAGCACGCTCTGCCAATGCGGCTTTGAAAACATATTTCAGCATATTTTCAGCTAATGTGGCGGCATCATTGAGGTTAGCGAAGGCGATTTCTGGTTCAAGCATCCAGAATTCTGCCAGATGGCGGCTGGTATTAGAGTTTTCAGCACGAAAAGTCGGGCCGAATGTGTAAACTTTGCTTAATGCACAAGCGTATGCTTCACCGTTCAATTGTCCGGATACGGTCAGAAAAGCTTCGCGGCCGAAGAAATCTTGGTTGAAATCCACTTCACCTTTGTCAGTTAAAGGCAGATTTTGCAGATCCAGCGTAGAGACGCGGAACATTTCGCCAGCACCTTCTGTATCAGCAGCCGTTATCAATGGGGTGGAAACCCAGAAGTAACCATTTTCATGGAAGAAACGGTGTAGTGCTTGAGCAAGGGTATGGCGCATACGAGCAACGGCACCAATCAGGTTGGTACGTGGACGCAGGTGAGCCACTTCGCGCAGGTATTCAATGCTGTGGCGTTTAGCGGCCATGGGATAGGTGTCAGGATCTTCAACCATACCGATCACGACAATTTTCGTCGCTTGCAGTTCAAAGTTCTGCCCTTGACCAAGGGAAGCAACGACTGTTCCTGTTACTTCGACAGAACAACCGGTAGTTAAATGCAGAACTTCATCCTGATAATTGGGCAAATTATTATTAACGACGGCCTGTAATGGATTAAAGCAGGAACCGTCATAGACGGCGAGGAAAGAGATGCCAGCTTTAGAATCTCTCCTTGTACGTATCCAGCCGCGAACGGTGACTTCACTATCAACCGCAACCCGGCCTTGCAGTACGTCGACTACAGGCGCTACGCTCATAGATTTCTCTCTTCTTTATCAGTTCAAGTTTATGAAAATGAATATCCCCACAAGGGGCAACTTATTCTATGTTACTTGCCCTGTTTCAGGAAACAAGGGGAAATCATCAATTTAAACGGTGAAATAGAGGGGAAAGCGCACTTTTCAGATGTGCTGCTGCCTTATCTGCCAGCAGCACAGTGATATTTTTTAATGAAACTTGAGTTAACAAGCTTGTTTAACCTGGGGTATATCAAAAGCGGCGCGTAGCCTGTTAACAAACTCGTTATCTTCACAAATGGTTTTGCCAGGGCTGTCTGAAAGCTTTGCGACTGGTTTGCCATTACACTCGACAAGTTTGATGACGATGTTCAGTGGCTTAACCCCTGGGATATTGCAGGTAAGCTGTGTACCGATACCGAAAATCAGGTTTATTCTGTTGTGGAAATGACGATAGAGCGCTAGTGCTTTTTGGAAGTCTAGGCTGTCAGAGAACACGAGGGTTTTCGTCATTGGGTCGATACCCAGTTTTTGATAGTGGGCGATCGCTTTTTCACCCCATTGAACAGGATCACCCGAATCATGGCGTAAGCCTTGATAATTTTTGGCAAACTGGGCATCAAAGTCCCGCAGAAACGCGTCCATTGTAATGCAGTCAGTCAAGGCAATACCTAATTGGTTAGGATATTCTTTCAGCCAACTCTGTAATGCTTCTCGTTGACTGCTAGCCAGATCCGGGCTGATTTGCTGATGAGCTTGAAACCACTCATGCGCTTGTGTTCCAACAGGAGGGAGCCCAAGCTGTTGTGCAAGTTGGTAATTGCTAGTGCCAATCAGATAAGGGAAATGCTGTTGCAGCTCACTGACGACAGCGTGTTGAACTCGGTGTGAGAAACGACGACGTGTACCGAAATCCATCAGTTTAAAACTGGAGAGATCGATTCCTTTATTTTCAGCATGTTGATAGAACAGTTTGATCAACTTGCGTAGCTGGTTGACTGCATTTTCCACCGCGTTATCTGGTAAGTGATGACGATGAATTAATTCACTGATTAACGCCAGTAATGGGACTTCCCACATAATCACTTCATGCCATAATCCTGAAATATGAATAGCTAATTGGCCGCCATTTGTAACAGAAATATTGACTTGCTGTGGGTTAAAACGAAAGGTTTTTAACCAGCCCAGATAATCAGCCTTGAAAAAAGGCAGACTGGAAAGGTAATTAAATTCAGCATCGGTTAATGCCAGATCAGCCATCATATTAACTTGATGACGTAATTCTGCGGCATATTCACCTAGCAGTTCGTCGCCGCGGCAGCGAAACTCTGCAACAACAGGAATGTGGTTGTAGCGGTGGTATACTGCTTGTTGCATATGAAGTTTATAAGCGTCAGTATCAAGCAGTGATTTAATAATTGGGGTAGCGTCTAGTGTCATAGCGCGTTATGCATCCTCACGGAGCGTATTCGTATTAGCTAAATCGATAAAGTTGGAAGAGTATACCGGGATTATTTTGTTATTGAAGTCACATAACGTCATATAGTTCACCAAAATATCGAAGCTAAAAAGGGTCTTTGGTTAAATGTTATCATGTTATTTGATCATTAAGTGATAACAAGCACCAAAGAGTAAACATATTCCTTACATAACATCATACTCGTTCTTAATGAATGTTAAACGCCAGAAGATGCGTTATTCACTCTTGAAATTCAACCTCTTTCTATGGCAGCGTAAGGCCTAGTATTGAATTAATTCCATCAGGCATGAAACAAAAAGGTTTCTTATGACACAACAGCGACAAGCTAAGTACCGCCGGGATTATCGCGCTCCCGACTATACGATTTCTGATATTGAACTCGATTTTAATCTTGATACCGATAACACGGAAATCACCGCAATCAGCCAGATAAAACGTCTGAGTCACGAAATAACGCCATTAGTGTTGGATGGTGAAGACTTGATACTGAAAAGTCTTCATGTGAATGGTCAACCGTGGGCGCATTACCGTGAACAGGAGGGGGCGCTAGTCATTGAGCAGTTGCCAGCTCAGTTCACTTTGAAAATTGTCAATGAGATCCATCCATCGAAAAATACGGCGCTGGAAGGCTTGTATGTTTCTGGTGATGCACTTTGTACTCAGTGTGAAGCAGAAGGGTTTCGCCACATTACTTATTATCTCGATCGGCCTGATGTATTGGCTCGTTTTACAACACGTATCACAGCCGATAAAGCCAAGTATCCGTATCTGCTTTCAAACGGTAACCGGGTTGAGCAGGGAGAAACCGATGATGGATGTCATTGGGTGAAATGGCAAGATCCATTCCCAAAACCATGTTATCTGTTTGCTCTGGTCGCAGGTGATTTTGATGTATTGCGCGATATTTTTACGACGCGTAGTGGCCGTGAAGTTGCATTGGAGCTGTTTGTTGATCGTGGCAATCTCGATCGCGCTGATTGGGCAATGACTTCCCTAAAAAATGCTATGAAGTGGGATGAAACCCGTTTTGGCCTTGAGTATGACCTCGATATTTATATGATTGTTGCGGTGGATTTCTTTAATATGGGCGCTATGGAAAATAAAGGGCTGAATGTCTTTAACTCCAAATATGTGCTGGCAAAATCTGAAACTGCGACTGATAAAGATTACCTTAATATAGAAGCTGTGATCGGCCACGAATATTTCCATAACTGGACTGGGAATCGTATTACTTGTCGCGATTGGTTCCAACTGAGTTTAAAAGAGGGATTGACGGTATTCCGTGATCAGGAATTTAGCTCTGATCTTGGCTTTCGTTCTGTTAATCGTATTAATAATGTGCGTGTTATGTGTTCGGCACAGTTTGCGGAAGATGCCAGTCCAATGGCCCATCCAATTCGCCCGGATAAAGTGATTGAGATGAATAATTTCTATACCTTGACTGTGTATGAGAAGGGCGCGGAAGTTATCCGTATGATTCATACCCTGCTAGGTGAAGAGCAATTCCAGGCAGGGATGCAGCTTTATATCCATCGTCATGATGGTAGTGCCGCAACATGTGATGATTTTGTTCAGGCAATGGAAGATGCATCAAATGTGGATTTGTCACTTTTCCGTCGCTGGTATAGCCAGTCTGGTACACCAGTATTAACAGTCCGCGATGAATATGATGCAGAAAAGCAGCAATATAAGTTGCATGTCAGCCAGATGACACCAACTACCGCCGATCAAAAAGAGAAGCAGCCTTTACATATTCCCCTGGATATTGAACTTTATGACAGCAAAGGTCATGTGATTCCGTTACGTTATGATGGTCAACCGGTTCACAATGTATTGAATGTGACTAATGCAGAACAGACGTTTGTATTTGATGATGTGCCATCACTGCCGGTTCCCTCTTTATTACGGGAATTCTCAGCACCAGTGAAACTGGATTACAAATTCAGTGATCAGCAATTGGCATTCTTGATGAAACACGCTCGCAATGCGTTTTCACGTTGGGATGCGGCTCAGTCGTTGATGGCAAACTATATCAAACTGAATATTATCCGTTACCAGCAGAAGCAGCCGATCGAACTGCCAATGCATGTGGTGGATGCTTTCCGCGCGGTGTTATTGGATAAAGAGATTGATCCGGCTCTGGCTGCTCATATTCTGGCTTTACCATCAGAGAGTGAGATAGCAGAACTGTTTACGATTATTGATCCTAAAGCGATTCATGAAGTTTTGGATACCATCACCCGTACTTTGGCTCAGGAAATGGCTGATGAATTTGCGGTGGTTTATAACGCTATCAAGATCGGTGCATATCGCGTCGCTCATCAGGATATTGCTAAGCGCTCTCTGCGTAATATCTGTCTATATTATTTGGCTTTTGGTCATCAAGAGCAGGTTGATAAAGTGGTATCAAATCAATATTATCAATCTGACAATATGACTGATGCACTGGCGGCATTATCTGGCGCGGTGCTGGCAGAGTTGCCTTGCTGTGATCAACTCATGGCGGAATTTGATGGTAGATGGTATCAGGACGGCCTGGTGATGGATAAATGGTTTAGCTTACAGGCAAGTAGCCCGGCGGTAGATGTTTTGGCTAATGTACGCCATCTTCTGAATCATCGTTCATTTAGTATGAGTAACCCAAACCGGGTGCGTGCTCTGATTGGGACATTTGTTAACAATCCGGTTGCATTCCATGCTGAAGATGGCAGTGGTTATCAATTCTTGATGGAAATTTTAACTGATCTTAACAGCCGTAACCCACAGGTTGCTTCCCGTTTAATTGAACCGCTGATTCGTCTGAAACGTTATGATGAAAAACGTCAAAACATGATGCGTAGTGCGTTGGAACAGTTAAAAGGATTGGAAAATCTGTCTGGTGATCTGTTTGAAAAAATTACCAAGGCATTAGAAAGCTGATAACTATTTATTGGGTTATCGAGTTATCGAGTTATCGGGCTAATGGTTATTTAGCCCGATATTTTTTCCAATTTATCTTCTGGATAATAAATTTCTTCTTGCAAGCATTGGGTTGGAAGTAAAATGCAGTGGTCAGTATCTTATGGTAAAACTGATATGTGGTTAATTTTTATGTCTCTATGGTATTATCGTTAATTTAAGGGCGGTCAACCAGTAACTTTAGAGGATAAAAGAATGGCTTTACTTACAATGGATACACATACAGCAGTTAAGGCACTCAAAGCGTCTGGTTTTAACGATGAGCAGTCTGAAAAAATCGTTGAAGTTATTACAGAACTGCAAAACATAAGTGTTGTCACCAAAGAAGATCTAACAGTTGCTACTGAGAGCATTAAAACCGATATTGGTACTATAAAAACAGATTTAGATTGGATTAAGAAACTGACATTAGCAGTTGGTATTGCTGTTGTTATTGCGGCATTGAAATACATTTTTATTGGTTGATGCTTGATACCTATAGTATGAAAATTGCTCAAGATATTAAAGAACATCCATTGGTTTGCTCTCCTTTGAGTTGTTCGAGGGAAGCAAAGTATCTTGGGCAAAGAAGTCAACGATTGTAGTCACTAGTGTATTCTTGTTATACCAATGCATTTTCCCGATTCTCACGCGCAACATCTGGGAGAGATTTCTTCTAATTAGCATATTTCTGTAGATTCAGCCCATGTCATTCGGTTACTCTACTTGCCGAAATATTTTTGGGGATTAAAAATGAGTGTTTTTTAGCTCAAAAATCTTCAAATGGTATCTGAGTGTGTATAGAGACATGTGTAGTTTAATGTTTATAAATTAATTAATGGGTTTAGAATTATGTGCTACCCACTAGTCAGGAAAGCGTTGTTCCAGCTTGATCCGGAACGGGCACACGAATTAACCTTCCGCCAGCTCAAGCGTATTACCGGTAGTCCTTTCGAGTTTCTGATCCGCCAGTCAGTTGCGACGAAGCCTGTTACTTGTATGGGCCTGTCATTTAAAAATCCCCTCGGTCTGGCCGCGGGCCTTGATAAAGATGGCGATTGTATTGATGCATTTGGTGCAATGGGATTTGGTTTTATTGAAATTGGCACCGTAACCCCACGCGCTCAGGCAGGAAATGATAAGCCGAGATTATTCCGTATCGTTGAAGCAGAAGGGTTAATTAACCGTATGGGCTTCAATAATCTTGGTGTTGATAACTTGGTAGAGAATGTTAAAAAGGCAAAATATGGCGGAGTTATTGGGATCAATATTGGCAAAAATAAAGATACACCAGTAGAGCATGGAAAAGATGATTATTTAATCTGCATGGATAAAGTCTATCCTCATGCTGGCTATATCACAATTAATATCTCTTCACCTAACACACCTGGCTTAAGAACGCTTCAATACGGCGAAGCGTTGGATGATCTATTATCGGCGATTAAAAATAAACAGAGTGAACTTCAACAAAAATACCAGAAATATGTCCCTGTTGCGGTAAAAATTGCGCCAGATCTTTCTCAAGAAGAGTTGATTCAAATTGCAGATAGTTTAATTCGTCATAATATCGATGGTGCTATTGCAACTAATACAACGTTAGACAAGAGATTAGTTGAAGGGCTTAACTATTGCCAACAAGCTGGTGGGTTAAGTGGTCGGCCGGCCCAGTTGCGTAGTACAGAGATTATTCGTCAGCTCTCTCAGGAATTAAGAGGTAAAATTCCCGTTATCGGTGTTGGTGGAATAGATTCACTTGTCGCCGCCAGAGAAAAAATAGCAGTAGGGGCTTCTTTGATACAGATTTTCTCTGGATTTATCTATCATGGTCCAAAATTAATCAAAGATATCGTCAATCATATCTAGATCTTTCTGTTAATTTATCATTGGGGGTTTATTTTTGCCCCCAACTCGTCTATATTCACTCTGATCGCCTAAATTTTATCTGTATCTTTGCATATCTTTTAATTATGGCAGGATTTATTTTACTGAATAGCGGGCAAGTTATTTACAATCTGTTTGACGATGTAAACTTTCCTGGCATAAAAGGGTAATTCATGAACATTAAACCTGATGATCAATGGCGCTGGTATTTTGATGCTGACCATGACCGTGTAATGCTCGATCTGTCTAATGGTATGGTTTTTCGTTCCTGTTTTCCTGCTAAGATGCTGATACCCTATGCAATGGGAGAAACTTCATTTTCTGTAGAAGATGCGACGCTTTATTATTGTTTTGAAGAGCAGACACGCCGAATTAATATTTCAGATGAATCCAGGGCTGAATTAGTTCTTAATGCATTAGTGGCGTTCCGCTTTATTAAGCCACAAATGCCAAGAAGCTGGTATTTTTCTCGTTTTGCCATGATAGAGAAGCCGATACAAGGAGAGCTGATTCAGGTACGGCTCCAGGATTGCGGGACAGATGCTATATTCTTAGTAGTAGAGGCCGGGGATAGTGCGAGCCTTTGTTTGCTAGCTCAATCGCAATTAAAGTTATCCGATCGGGTAATGAATTTTTGTGATCCAATTAAGATTATGAATGATCGATTGATGCCATTTGTGGAACCTATTTATACGCCAATTTATGGCACTGCGATTTGATTTGGGTTTAAGATCCCATTGTTTTGTGATTTCCAAGAGTAAAGACACTTTTTGAAAATAGAACGACAAGTCAGAAGATAATCACTGTTTTTAATTAAGAAAATTGTTCTTTATCATTTGAGGAAATTTTATCTCATTCACATCTTCCCACCTGATTATGAGTAAGTCACTCTTTTCTTGTCTTGTGTTCTAAAATCTCCTGTTGGCTATTATCACAGAAATTTGCTTATTATATGTAATAGCTACAGCTCACTCATTTGAAGCAGGCATGAAAAATAGATAAGAAGCGCTTTTATAATTTCCTCCCCTCTGGATAACATTAGTTCCGAGATGGGGAGGAGAGATAATGAAGTTAATTAGCACGATTTTCGAAGATTAATTGTTCTGCGTGATGGGATATTGCTGCTAATGCGTCGTGATTGGAGTAATCGTCTTGGACGATTTGTGCGCGTTGTTTAAACAAGTTTGTACGTAGCATATTTTCCACTGTTTGCTTAAGCTGAGATTCAGTAGGTTGTGCTGTATCCAGATTAATACCGCATCCAGCCCATACGACGCGAAACGCTGTTTCCTGCTTACCTTCTCCTGTATCGGCAATGAGCACTGGTGTACCGTGGTTGAGGGCGTAATTAATGGTTCCGTAACCCCCGTTGGATATTAGCAATGAAGCTTTTGGCAGCCAGTGCTCAAATGAGATAAATTCTTCGATACATGCGTTGTCAGGTATGTTCTCTGGCTGTATTTCTACTGAACTACCACCGGTGGTTGCTAATACACGTACAGGTAATGCAGCCAGTGCACGCAATGTGGGGAAAATTAACTGGTTTAGATCGGTATTAGACATAGTACCTTGAGTGACTATAACCAATGGGCGTGGATCACCTTCTTCCCATAATTGAGGTGATTCTGTTATCGGAGCAGGGTTGGGAAGGGGGCCAATAAAATGGACTGTATCAGGCAATTCTTCTCGTGGGTACTCAAATGCCAGGGTTGAAAGTTGCAAAAAGCGGTCAGAACCCAAAATGACTTCATCGTTGAAAAATCTGGTTAACGTAGCGCATCCTGACTGAGCTAACGCATCATTAAAGCTATCCTGTACTTCGGTTATTAGTTGTCGGGTTTCCTCATCTACGAGTTGTTCATGTGTCAATTCTGATGGTAATAGTGCGGGTGGGATACGTGGCCCCCAGAAAATTGAATCTTTCGAAGAGTAAGCCAGAGGCGTTATGCCAATTATGATCACGGGAAGGCGATGAGCTTTTTCTTTTTGCAGTAGTGGCAATATGCCATAAAAGCAATTCTCGGCTATCAGTAATTCTGCTTGCTGTTCATGGATGATTTGTTGTAGTTGGCGGTCGAGGAAGGGGATTGGAGTACAGAAGAAATCTTTAAACGCTAGCGCCATTTGCAGATTTCCCGGAGGAAGATGCGCTCGGTCAGGAAAACGTTGTTTTAAGTGGCGGTAATCAAAGTCTATCTGCTCATCAAAAGGGATAAATTGTGCATTTAAAGCCTCTACTTGTTGGCGAAACAACGCGCCAGTGAAGACAGTTACCTGATGTCCTTGTGCTATCAGTGATTGAGTTACCTTTAACATCGGATAGACATGCCCTGGTGTTGCAACTGCAGCAATGACAATTCGTGCCATAATTTGCTCCTTTGTACTGTTTTGATTTAATTACGCTAGTTAGCTCCTGACTCAGGGGTGATTATTTTATGACTACTATTATAAAATAATTACAGAAATAATAATTAATTATTACAATAATAACTTTGATTTATTTTTTATGATGTAATGAAATATGCCGATTTCCTCTCCCTGTCGGTCTGTGTTAGCACCAAAACGGAGAGGAAAGAAGAAGGTATTTGGGTTTAGTTAATGTGGTTTTGTTCGAGAATTAATTGTTCTACGTGACGGGATATTGCCGCTAATGCATCGTGTTTTGCGTAATCTTTTTGGACAATTTGCGCACGTTGTTTAAACAAGTCTGTACTCAGCATATTTTCCACTGTTTGCTTTAGTTGAGATTCAGTGGGATGTGCTGTATCCAGATTAGTACCGCATCCAGCCCATACAACACGAAACGCTGCTTCCTGCTTGCCTTCTCCTGCATCGGCAATAAGTAATGGTGTTCCGTGGCTGAGAGCATAATTGATGGTTCCGTAGCCCCCGTTGGATATCAGCAATGAAGCTTTCGGCAGCCAGTGCTCAAATGAAATAAATTCTTCGACGCGCACGTTTTCAGGTAGATCTTTACTCAGTGTTTCTACCGATCTGCCACCGGTGGTTGCCAATATACGTACCGATAATGTAGTCAGTGCACGCAATGTGGGGAGAATCAACTGATTTAAATCGGTATTGGAAATAGTACCTTGAGTAACTATAACTAATGGACGTGGATCATCTTCTTCCCATAATTGAGGTGAGGTTGTTGTCGGTGCAGGATTGGGGAGGGGGCCAATAAAATGGACCGTATCAGGCAATCCTTCTCGTGGGTATTCAAATGCCAGAGTTGAGAGTTGCAAAAAGCGATCAGCACCAAAGATGACTTCATCGTTAAAAAGTCTGGTTAATGCAGAGCCTCCTGACTGGACTAATGAATTATTGAAACTATCCTGCACTTCGGCTATGAGTTGTTGGTTGGCTTTATCGACGAGCTGTTCATGTGTCAATTCTGGTGGTAATACCGCAGGTGGGATACGTGGCCCCCAGAAAATTGAATCTTTCGAAGAGTAAGCCAGAGGTGTTATGCCAATGACTATCACTGGAAGACGATGGGTTTTTTCTTCTTGCAGCAGGGGTAATATGCCATAAAAGCAGTTCTCGGCTATAAGTAGATCTGCTTGTTGTTCATGGATAATTTGCCGTAATTGGCGGTCAAGAACTGGGATTGGGGTGGAGAAGAAATTCTTGAATGCTAGTGCCATTTGTACATTTCCCGGAGGAAGTTGAGCACGGTCGGGAAAATGCTGTTCTAAATGGCGGTAGTCAAAATCTACCTGTTGATCAAAAGGGACAAATTGTGCGCTTAAAGCTTCTACCTGTTGGCGAAATAATGCACCGGTAAACACGGTTACCTGATGTCCTTGTGCTATTAGTGATTGAGCGATCTTTAACATTGGATAGACATGTCCAGGGGTTGCGAGCGCTGCAATGATGATACGTGCCATGACTTTACTCCTTTGGTGTTTTGTCTGAGTGACTTAAGCTCCTGATTAGAGTGTAATCATTTTATGACAGTAGTTATAAATTCATTATGGTAATAATTAATTCAGTATTGCAATAATCATTATGCTCGATTTTTTCAGAGAATTGTGCAATGACAAATAGTTTAAGGCATGTAGTTCAGTCATGTTTTGTCGAGTCAGCCCGCGTGCCAATTTACGGCACTGCGGTTTGATTTGAATTTAAGATCTATTCTGCGCTATTACTTTTAAGAATAAGATTATTCTTTGGAATACAACAACAGGCCAGAATATGGCCATTATTTTTAATTGCCGTGGCTTTTAAAGGAAAAACATCCCCTTTAATTAAAGAAATTTTACAGCATCCACATAGGCCCGCCCGACATGAATAGGGGACTCTTATTCCTTGTTGTTCCAGTTGCTCTAAAATAATTTGTTGATTATTACCTGTGAAAGTTTGCCCATTATATTCGATAATGACAGATTGCTCATTTGTTTTTGGTGCAGTAATATCTTCAGCTTTTTCACCACTGCCATATTTACAAGGATCTTTCTTAGCTAATATAATGATATTATCCCCGATTCGAATAATACCACTTGAACGAGCAATTAAATTCTGACCAAAATCGACATCACCATTCTCTGCTGTACGGAATGATTGCAATGTCGCTAATGGCTCTCCATTTGGATTTTTAATGCCTTTATCAATGCTGACGGTGGTCAGAATACAGCGGCTGCATGGTTTAGGTAAATCAAAAATAACCTCGCCAATCTGAATTGATTGCCAACTGTCTTCTGCAAATGCTTCTGCACCGGTAATAACAATATTTGGACGAAATTGCTCTAATTTAATACTGGCCGGGCAACGTTGTTGTAATAAACGAAATGAGGCTTCATTAATCAGTAAAAATGGATAACCATCCGCAAATGATAATGGAATTTCGGGGTGTTTTTTTACTCTGCGGGTTAATTCATGGCTTAACCAGCGTAATTGCACCGGAATGCCAAAGAAACGACTTAGCCATTGGTTAACGGTTTCTGGTGCAATGAGAGCCGTAAAATGGTTGCCCCATACTTCCGTAGGTTGTTGTTCAGGTAGGAAATCGCTGTAAAGTACGGTGGCATTTTCTCCGTTGGGCGCACGTAGATAAATACCGTTATTTAACATAGCCGGAGTAAATAACAACATCTGAGGATATTTACGGGCGGTAATAAAAGTCCCGTCTGTCATGGTGATCATAAAATTGCGATCAAATATAAGGCCGCTTTCACTGACTAAGGCATGGGAGAGTTGCAAGCCACGCATAGATTTCACTGGGTGGGTATACAGGCGAGACAGAGTGATCATCCATTAATCTCCACAAAATATTTTTCTGACATGAGCAACTTTATGACATGTCACTCGGATTGGCTATAATGCGTAACAATTTTCTTTTTGGTGATATGTCATATGAACTCTCTGTTTGCCAGCACGGCGCGTGGATTAGAAGAATTGTTGAAGAACGAACTGGAAATGCTGGGTGCGCAATCATGCAAAATTGTGCAAGGCGGAGTTCATTTTCAAGGTGATGGCAAAGTGATGTATAAAAGTCTGATGTGGAGCAGGCTGGCATCACGTATTTTGCTACCGCTAAACGAATTTAATGTTTATAGCGATTTAGATCTCTATCTTGGAGTTCAGTCTATTGATTGGAGCCAGATTTTTTCTGTAGACAGTACTTTCTCTGTGCATTTCAGTGGCACAAATGAAGAAATACGTAACACGCAATATGGTGCGCTAAAAGTTAAAGATGCCATTGTCGATAGTTTTACTCGTAAGTTGGATCAACGCCCCAATGTGGCAAAGCAACAGCCGGATGTTCGCATTAATGTTTTTTTGAATAAAGAGAAAGCCAGTGTTGCATTGGATTTGAGTGGTGATGGTTTGCATATCCGAGGTTATCGCGATCTTGCTGGTCAAGCCCCACTGAAAGAAAATCTGGCTGCTGCGATTATTCTACGTTCAGGCTGGCAGATTGGTACTCCGATGGTCGATCCTATGTGTGGTTCCGGCACATTATTGATTGAAGCTGCAATGATGGCGGCTGATCGTGCTCCTGGGCTTCATCGTAACCACTGGGGCTTTATTGCTTGGTTGCAACATGATGAAGAAATTTGGCGTGAGGTGACCACAGAAGCGCAGATCCGCTTTTGTAAAGGTCTTCAGGAGACAGCTTCCCGTTTTGTTGGTTCTGATATTGATCGCAGAGTGCTGGATATGGCTCGGTCAAATGCTCGTAGAGCCGGGGTTGCGCAGTTGATAACTTTCCAGCAAGGTGATGCCAGTCGTCTGGAAAATCCGTTACCAGAAGGCCCTGCTGGAACAGTATTAAGTAATCCACCTTATGGTGAGCGTTTGGAAAGTGAGCCGGCATTGATTGCACTACACAGTTTGTTTGGGCGGATAATGAAAAGCCGTTTCCCTAGCTGGCGTCTGTCTCTATTTAGTGCGTCACCTGAATTGTTGAGCTGCTTGCAATTACGGGCTGAACGTGAGTTTAAAGCTAAAAATGGTCCATTGGATTGCGTACAGAAAAATTATCAGTTGTCAGATAAACCGCATTCATCAGAGGTGAATGTGGCGGAAGATTATGCCAATCGTCTGCGCAAAAATGAAAAGAAATTAACTCACTGGGCAAAACAGCAAGGGATTAATTGTTATCGTCTGTATGATGCTGATTTGCCAGAATACAATGTGGCTGTTGACCGTTATGCGGATAAAGTAGTGATTCAGGAATATGCTCCGCCAAAAAGTGTTGATGCTAATAAAGCGCGTCAGCGTTTATTTGATGTTATCAGTGCAACGATGCAAATTCTTGGACTTTCATCAAATCAATTAGTACTTAAAACTCGTCAGCGTCAGAAAGGCAAAAGCCAGTATGAAAGAATGGCAGAAAAACAGGAATTCTTTCTGGTAAATGAGTATGACGCAAAATTCTGGGTCAATTTAACTGACTATTTGGACACTGGCTTGTTCCTTGATCATCGTATTGCCCGAAAAATGCTAGGTGAAATGAGTGAAGGAAAAGATTTTCTGAATCTGTTTGCCTATACCGGAGCAGCGACGGTACATGCTGGATTAGGAGGCGCACGTTCAACAACGACGGTTGATATGTCTCGCACTTATCTTGAATGGGCTGAACGGAACTTACAGGCTAATGAATTAACCGGGCGTCAGCATCGGTTGATTCAGGCAGATTGTCTCACTTGGTTGGCACGGGCCAATGAACAGTTTGATTTGATTTTTATTGATCCGCCGACTTTTTCCAATTCTAAACGGATGGAAGATACATTTGATGTACAACGCGACCATATCATGTTGATGAGACAGCTTAAGCGCTTGTTGCGTCGTGGAGGAACGCTGATGTTCTCTAATAATAAACGTGGTTTTAAAATGGATTTTGCTGAGCTGGAAAAAGCAGGCTTGGTGGCAGAAGAAATCACCAGTAAAACCCAGTCGCAGGATTTTGCCCGCAATCGTCAGATTCACAACTGCTGGCTATTACGTCATGCTGGTGAGGAAAAATAATTACTATGTCATTGATAAATTTATCTGGTGCGTGGTTGTCGTTCAGTGATGCACCATTACTTGATAATGCAGAATTGCATATAGAAGAAAATGAAAGGGTTTGTCTGGTTGGCCGTAACGGTGCTGGAAAATCTACTTTGTTACGGGTATTAGCAAAAGAGCAGCCGTTGGATGATGGTCAGGTTATTTACGAACAGGATCTGGTTGTCGCCCGCTTACAGCAGGATCCCCCCCGTAATATAGAAGGGACGGTTTTTGATTTTGTTGCCGAAGGCGTTCAGGAGCAGGCCGAATATATTAAATCTTTTCATCTGGTTTCCCGCTTGGTGGAGCAGGATCCAAATGAGAAAAACCTTAACCGCCTGGCAGAATTGCAGGAGGTGCTGGATATTCGTGGGTTATGGTCACTGGATAGCCGCATTAATGACGTATTGAAACAGCTCTCTTTACCTGCGGAAGCGAAGCTCTCTTCTCTTTCAGGTGGTTGGTTGCGTAAGGCAGCATTGGGAAGGGCGTTGGTTAGTTTGCCAAAAGTCTTGCTTCTTGATGAACCAACTAACCACTTGGATATTGATACGATTGAATGGCTAGAGAATTTCCTAAAAGATTTTCAGGGTAGTCTTGTTTTCATTTCTCATGACCGTTCATTTATTCGCAATATGGCAACCCGTATCGTCGATTTGGATCGGGGTAAGTTAGTATCGTGGCCGGGTAATTACGATAAGTTTCTTGAAGGCAAAGAAGACGCGTTGCGTGTGGAAGAGATGCAAAATGCTGAGTTTGATCGTAAGTTGGTTCAGGAAGAAGTGTGGATACGTCAGGGGATTAAAGCGCGTCGTACTCGTAATGAAGGGCGTGTCAGGGCATTGAAGGCATTACGTATTGAGCGTTCACAACGCCGTGAAGTAATGGGAACCGCTAAAATACAGATGGGAGAAGCGAGTCGTTCCGGCAAAATTGTCTTTGAACTGGAAAATGTTAATTATCAAATTGGTGAAAGGAAACTGGTCAATAATTTCAGTGTGCAAATTCAGCGTGGGGATAAGATTGCACTGGTAGGACCAAATGGTTGTGGCAAAACAACTTTACTGAAACTGATGTTAGGTGAGCTGCAATCTGATAGTGGCCGTGTTCATTGTGGTACTAAACTAGAAATTGCTTATTTTGATCAGCATCGGATAGCACTTGATCCGGAAAGAACCGTAATGGATAACCTAGCTGAAGGTAAACAGGAAGTGATGGTGAATGGTCGTCCTCGTCATGTTCTGGGTTATTTGCAGGATTTTCTGTTTCATCCCAAACGGGCAATGACACCGGTTAAAGCGCTTTCTGGTGGTGAAAGGAACCGATTGTTACTAGCGCGTCTATTCCTGAAACCCAGTAATTTGTTGGTACTTGATGAGCCAACCAACGATCTGGATGTGGAAACATTAGAGTTGCTGGAGGAGCTGGTAGACAATTATACAGGTACTGTATTGCTGGTGAGTCATGATCGTCAATTTGTTGATAACTCCGTGACAGAATGTTGGATTTTTGAAGGTAATGGTGCGATCAATAATTATGTTGGTGGTTATTACGATGCTCAGCAACAGCGCGAACAGGTTGTATCGTTGCGCCAGCAAAATAAGAAAAAACTTCAAACGGAAGTTAAAGTAGAAAAGATTAAGGAACCGCCAAAAAATTCTCGTAACAAAATGAGTTACCATTTATTACGAGAGTTAGAGCAATTACCATCATTGTTGGAGAAACTGGAAGAAGAGCTTGATCAGTTACAATCTCAAGTGAGTGATCCTGACTTTTTTAATCAGCCTCATGTAATAACCCAAAAAATATTGACTGAACTGTCTCAAAAAGAGCAAGCATTAGACGCGGCTTTTGATCGCTGGCAGGAATTGGAAACATTGAAAACAGTTAATAGTTAACATAATTAGCAGAATCATACTGCGAATTCTTCTGAGTATGATTCTGTGGATATTCCCGATTTCCTTAACAGGGAGAAAGATCTTGTGTTCCGGTAACCATCATCATGAAATGGTATTGTGCCCTCAATGTGATTTGCTGGTGACATTGCCAGAATGGGTTCAGGGAACGAAGGCAGTTTGTCCTCGTTGTAAGACGACATTAGTCACATGGTGGAAAGAACCTAAACATCAGCCAACAGGTTATGCAGTCAGTGCATTATTTATGCTGTTAATGGCTTGCCTGTTTCCGTTTGTCAGCATGAGTGTGGCGGGAATTGGCAGTGAAATTACCTTATTTCAAATCCCTCAGGTGATGTTTAATGAAAATTACGTCAGTGTGGGAACATTCTTTTTGCTCTGTGTTCAACTGGTGCCTACGTTTTGTATGGTAGCGGTTATTCTCTTGTGCCAGGGTGTTGTTACTTCTCAGAAGATAAGAGTCTGGTTGGCCAGGGTTTTATTCCAGATGAAAAGTTGGTGTATGGTTGAAATCTTTCTGGCAGGGGTGTTAGTCAGCTTCGTTAAGTTAATGGCTTATGGTGATATTGGGTTAGGTTTAAGTTTTTTGCCATATTGTCTGTTCTGTCTTCTCCAGGTGAGAGCATTTCAATGTCTGGATCGCCACTGGTTATGGAATCAGATAACCCTCGTACCTAGGGTGAATATACCGTTACAGGCAGGAAGATCGGGGTTAGTGCAGGGTGTTCGATTATGCCAGTGTTGTACGGCTATTTTACCGGCAGACCAATTGGTATGTACACGTTGTTATACTCGTGGGCATGCCCGTCGTCGCAACAGTCTACAATGGACAATGGCACTGATAGTGACAGCTTTAATGCTGTATATTCCTGCTAATATTATGCCAATGATGGTGACAGAATCGTTAGGTAATCGGAGTGACTCCACTATTATGGCTGGAGTGATATTACTATGGAGTGTAGGTTCGTACCCGGTCGCTTTAGTCATTTTTATTGCTAGTATTATGGTGCCATCCTTGAAAATGCTGGCAATTAGCTGGTTGTGTTGGGATGCCAAAGGTCACGGTAAACGGGATTCCGCCCGAATGCATTTTATTTATGAAGTTGTCGAATTTGTTGGCCGTTGGTCAATGATTGATGTATTTGTTATCGCAATATTGTCATCACTGGTACGTATGGGGAAATTGATGAGTGTCTACCCTGCTATGGGGGCAGTTATTTTTACTTTAGTTGTGATCCTGACTATGTTTGCGGCAATGACATTTGATCCGCGTTTAATTTGGGATAGGGCCAACGTTAAACATTCGTTATAAGGCAATGAAGGGGTGTCAAGGTGACGGATAAAGTTGAAGACCAGAGTCAGGCTAAAATCGATAAAATTAAAAGTTGGTCGCCAGTCTGGATTGTACCGATTGTGACAGTGCTTATAGGTGCTTGGATATTGTTTTACCATTTCAACCACCAAGGGCCGGAAGTGACGTTGATTACCTTCAACGCGGAGGGCATTGAAGCCGGAAAAACTAAAATTAAAAGCCGTAGTGTGGATGTCGGCGTGGTTGAGAGGGTCATGCTGAGTGATGATCTTAGTCAAGTTATTATTAAGGCTCGGCTGAATGATGGCATGGAAAATCTATTGTGTAGTGACAGCGCTTTCTGGGTAGTGAAACCGCAGATTGGCCGTGATGGAATATCTGGTCTTGGTACTCTTCTGTCCGGGGCTTTTATTGAGCTTCAACCGGGAACGAATGGTGATGAAGAAGATGAATTTAATTTGTTGGATTCACCACCATTGGCTTCACCTGATGCAAAAGGTATTCGTGTCATCTTGGTCAGTGATAAAGCGGGTCAGCTCAATCCGGGTGATCCGGTGTTGTTTCGTGGTTATCGGGTTGGTTCTGTTGAAACCAGCGAGTTTGAACCGAAATCTCATCTGATGAGATATCAGCTATTTATTAATGCACCTTATGATGGTTTGTTGACAACCAATGTCCGCTTTTGGAAAGAGAGTGGTATTACCTTTGATATGTCTTCTCAGGGGGTACGTGTTGAAATGGCTTCGTTATCAACGTTGTTTGGTGGTGGTGTCAGTTTTGATGTGCCTAAGGGTTGGGAATTGGGTGAGCCAATTAAAGAAAAAGCCACTTACAAACTTTTTGACAACCAAAGAAGCATTCAGGACTCTTTATATACTGAACATAAAGATTATCTGTTGCTCTTCTCTGATTCTGTTCGAGGGCTACAGCCGGGTGCGCCAGTAGAGTTCCGTGGTATCCGTATGGGGACTGTGGCAAAAGTACCATTCTATTCAGAGGGAATGAGACAGCGGTTAGATAACGATTTTCGTATCCCAGTACTTATCTCCATTGAACCGGAGCGCTTTCAGAAGGAGCTGGGAGAAGGGTTTGATGTTGAGAAAGAGTTGAATAGCATAACTAAACGTGGTCTGCGGGCGTCCCTCAAGTCAGGTAACTTGCTGACAGGGGCACTGTTTATTGATTTGGATTTCTATCCAAATGAAAAAGGGTGGTCCGGTCCGTATGAAATTGCAGGTTATCCGCTATTGCCGACAATCAGTGGTGGCCTTGCTCAAATTCAACATAAGGTTATTGCAGCGTTAGACAAAATTAATAATATGCCGGTTGAGCCAATGTTTAATCAGGCTATCCGCACTTTGGAAGAGAGTCAGAAAGCGATCAGAAAAGCACAACAGACCCTTGATGAATTGAATAAGGTGCTGGCGAATCCTGAAACCAAAGATCTGCCAAAAGATATACAGAAAACATTGCAGGAGTTTAGCCGCAGTATGCAAGGTTTTCAGCCTGGTTCACCGGCTTATAACAAGATGTTGGATAATATGCAGCGATTAGATCAAGTGTTGAGTGAACTGCGACCTGTTCTGAGGACGTTGAATAATAAGAGCAATGCGTTAGTTTTTGAGTCTAAGCCAATTAAAGATCCAGAACCGAAAAAGGCTAAAAAATGATGAGAAGATTGGCATTAATTTTAGTGATTTTTATTTCTGCTTGTAGCCGTCAGCCAGAAAAAACTTACTATCAATTGCCGGTAGTAGCAATAGCATCACAAAAGAGTGCTATTGTGCAGCATGATCGCCAATTATGGGTACAACGGGTTATGTTGTCCGATTATCTGTCCTCCTCCGGTGTGGTGTATCAAAGTAGTGATGTTAGTTATGTCAGTGCGGCGAATCACTTGTGGGCAAGTCCACTTGAACAACAGTTACAGCAAGTGCTGGTAGCTGAGTTAACTATGGCATTGCCTCAGCGTTTAGTTTCTGCTCAACCATTGGTTAATAAGCCAGATACACTAGACGTGACAGTTACCAGTTTTCATGGTCGTTATGATGGTAAGGTGATTTTGCAAGGTTACTGTACATTAACGCATCAGGAGAATGTCGTTAAACAGTCCTTTAATCTGGCGCTAAAACAGCAAGAAGATGGTTACGATGATTTAGTCCGCACATTGGCAAAAGGATGGAGTCAGTTGGCGCAAGCTATTGCCAGTCAATTAATTTCCCAATCGTAACCCTCTGTCATTCTCCGAGTGTAAAACTTTTGCACTCGGAGAAAATTGGTATTATCAGTAGGATAAAAATTTCTCTTTATTATTAATACGTTATTGTTTTTTTTGTACTGATATAACAAATATTACATTAATATGAATTTCTTGACTTGATTTTCAAAATTTATAGGGGTATTTCTAAATTGTGGTTGGATGAATGATGACCACTGTTTTCTTTCTACTGATCTAGCTTATGAGGTAAATAAAAGCATGAAGAGACAGAAACGAGATCGTTTAGCACGAGCATTGTCGAGAGGGTACCATGCAGGTATTTTGGGGCGTCCAAGGGAGCATTGTCCCTATTATTCATTAGATGCCCGTTCTCATTGGTTAGGTGGATGGCGTCAGGCGATGGAAGACAGGTCGATGATGGCTTAGTCTGCCAAACTGATGGTATAGGTTAGGTGAGAAAAAACCTCCATTTCTTATCAGTGATATATATCCCAAATTTAATCTGACAGTGACTGATTGTTTATACAGATATCTGTCAGATTGAATCCTGTAAGTTTTCTCTGTCCAAATTTTCCTTTGACTGTGACTACCTTTGGTTGTGACGAAAGTAAAAATGCCCATACCATATAAAATAAGTTTTTTCCGGTGTTAATGGTTTATCAACTATTTAGTTATTTAGTGACTTATTCCCTCAGCTAAATCACCAGTGATATGTGAATGAATGGCCGCTAGGTAACATATCCTATTTAACCTATTCAATATGACGACTAATATTGCGGCCATTAAGTAATCTACTTGCTAATGCGAAGGATGATGGTAATTCAATAATTGCAGTGAGATGAGTCTGATAAACATTTATGATGTAATTCAACCCAAAAGAGACGGCTATATTCTTCAATCCCATCGACTGATATGGTTATAGTTTCATGACTTGTATAGGCTGTTTGAAGCAATGATAATAGCGTCGATCCGCCATTAATAGTACATACCCACCTAAATCCTTGGATACGGGTAGGCGTCGCTATTTTTCCATAGCAATCTCCATTTGTGTTAGGCGCTTTTAGCATTTCGACGGTACCGTCAATTCTATCGAGTTTTGCAATGGCAGTTGGTGTAAGAGTTAATGCTATGATTATGAGCAGTATTTTTCTGATGTTCATATAATATTACCTCGGTGTGTTTGTTAATATTAATCATCAATCTTAATCATTATTAATGTTTTCACCTGTTATCAGTATGCTCTGGTGAGCTTGTTTGATATATCAGGTCAATTTGATCATAGCACAATTTGCCAATTGTATACGGATTGGTCAGCGACAATTGGATGTTTATAATGCAGGTATCCAGGTGTGGATTTGTGTTATTTCTAGTCGAGGTAGGTCAAAGTTAGAACTTGATTTGATTTTTTTCTGTATGGATATTGAACCTCATACTCTGAGATATAACCGGAATTGCCTTGGAGGGAACAAAAATAGCACCAGGTGTTTTTTTAATTGGTGGTGTGCTTTTAGTGAAAAAGGTGAAAAGCAATTAGCCAGCCAGTCACCTTCCTTTTCGATATGTTACTGATTATTTATTAGAAAGAGCTGGTATCTTTAAACAAGCCTACTTTCAAATCTGTTGCCGTATAGATGATTTTACCATCTACTAACACTTCACCATCAGCCAGTCCCATAATCAATTTACGGTTAATGACGCGTTTAAAGTTGATACGGTAAGTGACTTTTTTAGCCGTTGGTAATACCTGGCCGGTGAACTTAACTTCACCAACGCCAAGGGCACGGCCTTTGCCTTCACCACCTAGCCAGCCAAGGAAGAATCCAACCAATTGCCACATGGCATCAAGGCCAAGGCAGCCGGGCATTACTGGGTCATTAATAAAATGACAGTCGAAAAACCATAAATCAGGGGTAATGTCCAGCTCTGCTTCTATATAGCCTTTATCGTAGGTACCGCCGTTTTCTGTCATTTCAATGATGCGATCCATCATTAGCATGTTACCAGATGGTAATGGCGGCCCATTTTCTCCGAACAGCTCACTGCGTCCAGATGCGATAAGATCTTCTTTTGTGTAGGATTTACGTTTATCAACCATATTATCAGATAGCCTTATATTTAGTGTAGGGTAAATAATAGAGTACACTTGTACGCTGAACAACTCCGATCAGACATTCTGAATTAACCCAACCAGCGAAGAAACCACGGGAATTTAGGTCGTTCCTGATTATTCGCCTGTGTTATACGTTCTTGTATCATAGCTAACAAGTGTGTTTCTTGTTGATCATAATAAGGGATACCTGTCAATAAAGGCAGCGCTTCAGAAACATGTTTTACTGACCATAAATGAAATTTCTGCGCTTTTACTGCATCTACAACGGCTTGATTAAGACATAAATGATGGACGTTCGCCGCTGGTAGAATAACCCCCTGTTGACCAGTTAGTCCTCTGCGATAGCATATTTCAAAGAAACCTTCGATTTTTTCGTTAATACCACCGATTGGTTGAACATAACCAAATTGATCTACTGCACCTGTGACGGCCAGTTGTTGATCAATGGGTTGCAGGGAAAGAGCGCTTATCAGTGCGCATAATTCGGCAAGAGAGGCGCTGTCGCCGTCAACTTCACTATAGGACTGTTCAAATACAATAGATGCAGAGAAAGGTTGTGGCTGATCTAATTTTAGCTCGGAAATTAAAAATGCTTGCATAATCATCATGCCTTTCGCATGGATATTGCCGCCTAACTCAACTTTGCGTTCAACATCAACAAATTCCCCATCTCCCATATGGGCCACGCAAGTGATACGGGATGGTTCTCCTACTGGATCAGGATGGCCGGGATACTCTAGCACAGATAATCCATTAATTTGACCAATGACCATGCTTTGGGTACGGATAAGAATCTGGCCTGTGTGAATTTCCTCTAAACCACGTTCAGGCAGATAATTGTGACGCCAGCGGCGATTTTCCTCTGCTTGTTTAATTGATTGAGCTGTAATCTGATTTTCTTGCTGATAGAGTGACGCAGTAGTCAGTTGCCGTTGTAGCCAGAGAATATCTAAAGGCAGGTGGTGTTGATCTTCTACATGGCGGATTGCTTGTTGGACAAGCTCAGGCCAAGCATTATGACTCAATGGAGGTAATTGCCATTGTTGAATGAGCCCATTGATATAATTGCACCACAGGCTTAAATCCTGCTCATTATGAAATGGCATATCCAGCTCAAATTCGCCATATAGAGCGCTTTCTGCTAATTCAGGTTCTGTAGCCTGAAACTCTTCAAGGCTTAGACGATCTCCAACCAGGATCAGACGTAGCTTTAATGGCATAGAAGGGATAGGTAATGGTAACGGTTTGCTGCCATCCAGAGACAACCATTCAAAGCGTTGCTGAATAATCATCTGCTTCAGGCGAACCCACATTAAGGGCTGAGACAGTAGGGTACGTAGCGGTAGAATAAGTACACCGCCATTTACCTGATGAATCAGACCGGGTTGTAAGTGAATTTCTCCGTTGTGAGAATGGAAGCAGCCAAATAGTTGCTCTGCTTCTATCCATTCACGATAGGCGACGCGTAACTCAGGTGTGAAATAGCCTGCTGTTGATGGTTGCCAGCTAATTTTCTGTTGCTGTATGTGATAATTGCCACCAATTTGGGGAGGTTCTTTCGTGAGTAATGGACGGATAGACTCAGCTAACGCTGACAAATAAATATCACATTCTTCGGCTTTCAATAGCATAAAAGGCTGGCGGGAATCCATCCGGCAAAAAAGCTGTAAACCACTATGTAGCCGTGATTGAACGGCTTCCATGCTGGCAGACGCCTGTTGGGAAGCAGAATGAAAAAGTGCATCATAAGGAACGCAATTCGGCAGTAATGCCTGCCAGTCTAGTTTGTTAGTGGTCAAAGTGATCGCTGTATGTTGTAAAGTAGGAAAGCGTCGATTATACAAGATTAAGATATAAACCAACATGCTTGAATGTTTGCTATTGTAGGCACTTCATGTAAAAAATAATTTTTTCAAAAAACAGATATTAATCAATTTGGCTATAAGCAATTTACTAAAATAGTTGTTATGCTTATTTTTAGTTACGCTGTCACTGAGAAAGTAAGATGAAATATCAACAACTGGAAAATTTGGAATGTGGCTGGAAGTGGGCTTATCTGATGAAAAAACATCAAGAAGGCGAGCCAATTACTAAATATATTGAAAACAGCGCAGCTCATGCAGCCGTTGATAAACTCATTGAACTTGAGAGTGAACCGGTAAGGGTACTGAAATGGATTGAACAGCATATGAATCCTGATTTATCCAACCGGATGAAACAAACTATCCGCGCTCGGCGTAAACGGCATTTTAATGCGGAACATCAGCATACTCGCAAGAAATCCATCGACTTAGATTTTCCTGTGTGGCATCGCTTATCTGCACTTTCTCAGCGACGGGGTAATACACTGTCTGAAACTATTATCCAGTTAATTGAAGATGCTGAGCGGAAAGAAAAGTATGCCAATCAGATGTCCAGCTTGAAACACGACTTGGAAGCTATTCTGGGTAAGAAAGAGTAATTTCAGTTGTGATAGGTTGCTATAGGCTGGTATCGCAACCAGCTCCTTAATAAGTTTGATATAAAATTTCACTATCGGTAAAAGAAAACCCCATCTGACAATCTGTCTTTCATACACAAATCCCCTGATAAAAAATCGGGGGATTTTTTTGAATCTTTTTCTATTTTGCTGATCTTAGTAATAACTATTTCATTGAGGTACGGTAAAATGTTCCAAACTCACGCAGAAC